>CAZGYO010000371.1:0-2473 GCA_964530455.1 uncultured Victivallales bacterium | reverse complement strand
CAAGGATGGCAGGCTTCTCGGGTGGGGCGCGAAGTTTTTTAAAGAATACCGGACAAAAGACTGGTGAGCTAAGTTCCAGAACAGGCCTCTGATGATTCTGTTTAATCCTTTCAGCAAGAATATATCCGCGATAATGAACTATGGCGCCTCTCTCGGCGTGAAGAGACTCGACCGGGACGCCCGCAGAGAAATAACCGCCTTCGCAAAGGACTCGCTGGGCCCCGGCGGCGGTTTTGTCAACCGCAACGGAGTTGAAGATATCTACTACACTGTCTTCGGGCTTCAGCTGCTTTCCGCTTTCCGGGAACCCATTCCTGAAATTACAGTAAAATATATAGATGCTTTCGGAAACGGTTCCAGCCTCGATTTTGTTCACAAAAGCTGTCTGGCAAGGTGCAGAAGGATAATAAACGGACCCGGGGATGCGCCGGGAATGGAAATCGCTCGCGGCCTATCCTTATTCCAGGCCGCAAATGGGCTGTTCAGCTTGTCCAAAGAAGAAGAAAAGAATCCCGTATATGCCACGTTTATGGCTCTGCTGGCAATGGATGATTTCAAAATCAGACTGCAGAACGGCGGGAAACTGAAAGGAGCATTAAACAAGTATCGAACCGCGGACGGCGCATACGCCAATCAGGCCGATCTTGATTCAGGGACAGCCACGGCCACGGCCGCGGCTGTAATCATTCTCTGGAAAACGGGTGTTGAAATCCCGGGTCAGCCGGTCTCCTGGTTGCGGGAACGAATTGAAGAGACCGGAGGATACGGGGTCAAAGCGGTGAAAGGCGCGCCTGTGCCTGATATGCTCTCAACCGCCACGACACTGTTCGCTCTCGCCGCGGCACGCAGCAATGTCCCCGAAGCACAACTGGACAGATGCGCGGAATTCACCGAGGCCCTCTGGCAGGACAGCGGAGGGTTCAGCGGAACCCTGCCGGATCCCGTGGCCGATACCGAATATACATATTACGCCCTTCTCTCGCTGGCGAGAAGATGAGAACCACCTTTACGAGAGATCTGGGCATGTACGCATAACCCATTTCTTCCGGCATGTTCTGCATTTTTGAGGCTGTTGTTCATATTTGAGCCAATTTGAAAATACATCCAGGATTTGATATAATTCAGCAGGAATAACAAAGGGAACCCGTATATGCCTTATTCCACTGGATTCTGGGAAAGCGTATGGCCGGCATTTAATAAGTGGCGAAAAACCCGCTGGCCGTTCAGGGTGCTGGTTATCGTTCTTATCTTTGGTTTTCCACTTTTCGAACGGGTTCGCGGACATCTTTTAATCTCGGATCTCGTCGAAATAGCCTGCAGAGCAATATACATTGGTTATATTCCTCAGGCCGAACATGCGCTCTGCAGATTTTATAAAGCTTCCGAGGCCAATAGACTTCATACGATGATAGTCAGATATGCCGATGCGAATATGAACGCGACGCTTGACGCTGATGAAATGTCCTTTCTGCGTGAAGAGGGCTGTGATCTGCGTGAGATACGTAAGCGCGGAACCAGGGCCGATCTTGAGATTCTCGCGCGGGATGCCCGGAAACTTGGACTGCTTCCCAAAGCATACTCGGCAAAAAAAGCCCGAAGAGCAGCGTTCTTTACCGCCCGTTGCGAGACTGAAATGGAATTCGACCCGCAGATTAGTGAAGTCTACGCATTGATACGGGCGACCAACAGTATTGTTCCGCGCTATTCGGAAAAGCAGAAAGAATCGCTTAAATATCAAATTGACGAAGAACAATTCAAACTGCTCGAACCAGATTATTTATCCTGGAAGACGTGGGCCGGAAAGATAGACTCCGCTTTTTACGAGCTGAACTCTGTGATTGGACCGATCGTTACAACAATATCCTGGTTTTTCCTTTCAGTCTTTGCATCAGTATTGGCGGCGGTGAACATCCGGAAATACAAGAAAATACCGGCACTCATCGCCAGCCTGGCCATACTTGTACTGCTGCTCCTCCTTTCGGGGAAGATACCTTATTCGAAGCTTTCCAGCTTGTCCTGGTTTAATTATGAGGGTGTGAGAATATATTTTTTACTCTTTTCGCTTATATGCCTGAGCGTAGCCGCCGCTCTTATCGGAGAAAGATTATCTGAATATGCGAAAAATCTCCGCGTATGGAATATCGGAGCGGCCGCGGTTGCCGGAATTGCCATGGCGTCACTTTGCTGGAGCTTCTGTTTCTATCACCCCTGTCATTACTGCTATGGCGGGATTGGGTCGATGTTAACTCCTTCGACCATATTCCAGAAAATGAACATTTACGACGCACTAAGCTTCTTTCTGATTATCGCGGCTCTCTTAATATCCACAGGCCTGACCGTTTTCCTGTACAACTACAGGAGAAAGAGAATGCCGGATCATATTCCCGATACCGGAAAAGGCAATTAACCCCGTTCTACTGAATAGCGCTGAAGGCGCGGGATAACACAGCCCAGTCCGACCCCGCATATTTCA
>CAZGYO010000370.1:0-2561 GCA_964530455.1 uncultured Victivallales bacterium | reverse complement strand
CACACAGGCCTGCCTGGGAGCTTGCGGAATAGGAGCCGGCAAACACGCAAGCATGATCGGCGAGTTCAGGTATCCGCGCCTAGGCCCCGGCCAGATGTACGAAGCTTTCGCCCGACGAATTACCGATTCGGGATCACGAATAGAATACAACTCGCAAGTTCACAAGATAAATCTTGACAATAACCGCAGAGTCGTCTCCGTCGGGTTCCGCCGGGAAAAAAATGGGGGGAACATGGAAATCCCCGCAGATCAGGTAATCTCAAGCATCCCGATTGACGAACTTGTCAAGGCTATGGACCCGGCGCCTGAAGAACTCGCGGACGCAGTCAGCAAACTGAAATACCGGTCAATTGTCACGGTGAATATAATTGTTCAAAAACGTCCCGCGTGCCCCGATAACTGGATATACCTGAACTCGCCGGATATCAGGGCCGGCCGCCTTCAGTTCTACCACAACTGGAGTCCTGATATGGTACCGGACAGGGAATCGGCGTGTATCGGACTGGAATACTTCTGCAGCCCGGACGATGAATTCTGGAACAGCGGCGACGAGGCACTTTACAGGACAGCCCTTGAAGATGTCGGAAAAATTGAATTTCTCGCGGGCCTCAAAGCAACTGATTTCTTCGTCGCGAAATACGCGAAAGCATATCCCTGCTACATCGGCGGCTACCGCCGCATTGTCCGGAACGCAAAAAATTTTCTCTCGGGAATAGAAAATCTCGAAAGCGTCGGACGCGCAGCACAGTTCAGATACAACAATATGGACCACTCAATACTAAGCGGCATTCTGGGCGCGCGCAGACTCAATGGCGAAGACGTGGACGCCTGGGCCGTCAACGAGGACGCGGAATACCAGGAAGAGACCGGCGATGCTTCTTGAGAGAAAAAAAAACCTGCTGCACCCACTGATTCTCGCTGTATCCGTATTCGCTCTATACGCCCATACACTGCAGTTTCCGATACTGCGGGGCTGGGACGACAACCTCTACATAAGCGCAAACACCGAACACCTGGAATTCAACTCGGAAAATCTTCTGCACTGGCTGCACACCCCGAGCACAGGAGCGTACCTGCCGCTTACAATGTACTCGTACATGCTGGACTACAACCTGTGGGGACTCGACGGAACCGGCTACCACCTGCAGAACATCCTGTGGCATATCGCCGCCGCGCTCGGCTTTTTCGCGTGCCTTAGAAAACTGGGGACGCAATCGCTGCCGGCCTTCCTTTTCGCGCTCATATTCGCCATACATCCGCAAAGGGCCGAATCCGTCGCATGGCTTTCCGAACGCAAGGACGTTATCTGTGCCGCCTTCTATTTCTGGAGCATCCGCGCCTATATCGGGAAAAATCCCGGCAGAACCCGAAGGGCATACTCTTTCATACTCTTTGCCCTGGCCATGTTTTCCAAGTCAATGGCCATAAGCCTTCCGTTCATACTCCTTTTCTACGAGATCGCCAGGAACAGGAATTTCATAATACTTGAATTTATCAAAAAACTCTGGGCCTTCTTTCTCCTTGCGGCAGTCTTTGTTCCCGTTACCTACAGCGCGCAGGTCATTCCAGGAACATCCACCCCCCTTAAACAGGCGTATGCCGTAATCCGAAACATCCCCTGGTACGTATTCAAAACTGCCTATCCTGTAAATCTCTGCCCTGTCTACCCGAGAGTCTATCTTGATTCCATGACAGTGTTGATGGCAATTCTCTTTTATATACTCGCCCTGATTACCGCATACCTGGCATGGCGCAAGGGCCGGGATTTCTTTCTTTTCTCGTTCGCTCCCGTGCTTCTGTGCTTTCTCTTTTCCCTCGGACCGGTTGTCGGTGTTTTCGCCACGGCTTCGGTAGACTACGCCGACAGGTATTCGTATATCCCGTCAGCATTCCTGCTGTCCGGACTCGCCCTGTATATGCGTAAGGAGAAGATTTTTCGCAAAATCGCCGGATTCAGCCCGGTAGTCAAAAACTCTCTGGCCGCATTGTCAGGATCTTATATTATCTTCCTCGGCATACAGAATTTCTACTACTCGAAATGCTGGAGCAGCTATCCATCGATCCTGAGGGCGGCCTGCTACCACAAACCACCGGCATACCTCGCCCTGGACGCCTACGCCAATTACTCTCTTGCGCGTGGTGATTATATAGGAACAATACAGATGGCCGAGAAAATAGAAAACCGGCGGAAAGGACTTATATCAGAAGAAGCGGAAAAAAAATTGATGCTCAAGGCAAAATGCCTCAAAGCGGTCGCTCTTTTCCACCTTGACAGAAAAAGGGAAGCACTGCCGATATTCACGCATGTCCAACAGCATATTGACGAATCATTCTTCCCTGATCACAAAAACTATTCTCTTTTCATGAAAATGATAGAGGAGTCCCGCTCCGCCGTTCACGGCGGCAACAGATAGCAATCATCCGGTAACCAGCAGCATCTCATTCCTTACCCGCAACGCAGCTGCGTCTTGATGCCTCGCTGCTACAGCACACTGGCTTTGTGAAACAACCGGGCTAAGGGCTGGGGCGCTTGATTCCCCCATTGCAAAAGCGCTGTAAGC
>CAZGYO010000369.1:0-2569 GCA_964530455.1 uncultured Victivallales bacterium | reverse complement strand
ATTCCACAGGAAAGGTCAGCGCTGAAAAAAGCAGTATAAACACCGCGGCTGGCAGCGCGAAGTTTTTCAGGGCATGCAAAGCCCCCTGCCCGCGCATGGTGATCATGATTCCGGAAAGGGCGAAAATAAAGACTGCCGGGACGAACTCGAAACCCTCGCTTCTGGTCAGAGTGGACATTGCGGCGAAAAAAGCCGCCGCGCACCAGGGCCAGAGGCGCTTTTTAGATATACCCGCGCAAAGAAAGGCGGCGGCAAAGCCGTATAGTCCGCAGAAAAGACTGTCACGGGTGATGTCCGCGCTGACGCGTATCAGAAACGGATGTACGGCGGCAAGCAGCGCCGCGGCAAGGGCGTACTTTCTGTTTTCAAAAACAGCCATTCCTATCATATATGCGGCCAGGGACACAAGCGCGCCCGATAATACAGATACCGCCCTGCCCGTGTTTTCAGCGCCTATCCCCAGGCATTCCCCCGCGGCCATGAGAGAGGGGAAAAGCGGCGGGATTCTCGGATTCCTGTCGAACGCGTGCGCCGTGCCTTTTTCAGCCCAGTCCCCGGCCATGTGAATGTACAGGACGGAATCCTGGCCTATGCGGTTGACAAGGAAACATCTGGCGACTCTCAGTGAAAGGGCCAGGAACATGACGCCCAGGAGCAGTAGCAGAATCTTTCCGCCCGCGGGAGCGGTGTTGATTCCGTCTCTTTTAGATTCCCGGTTTTCCATAAAAGATGTTCTCCGTGTATTTCTGGAGCCAATTTCAAAACTGGCTTTCTGGAATAATTTTAGCTCTGAATTCTGATTTTTCACCGAATACGTGCTATTTTCTTTCGCTATTTTATTTCGGCCTCAGGGAAACACGGCAATGGTTATGATGAAAAATTAAAAAATGAATTCCATACAGAAAAAGCTGCTGAAAAGATACTACATGTTACATGGATACTACCCTGCCAAGCTCGGAGAGTTCGAATTCCGGGTTGCTCCCGAAGACTGGTTTTCCTGGCGCAGGATAAAAAAGGGCAGGTGGGAACCCTACACGATAGAGATTTTTTCCAGATACCTGAAGGAGGACGACATCTGCCTCGATATCGGTGCGTGGATAGGCCCGACGGTTCTTTTCGCGTCACAACTCTGCAGGCAGGTATACTGTTTTGAACCCGATCCCCACGCGTTCAGGAAGCTCCTTGCAAATATCCAGTTGAACGCTATCCCGAATGTGACCGCGATAAATAAGGCGCTGTACAGGGATGAATCAGTAATCGGGATAGGAACAGAACAGGACGCCGGGGGCAGTATGACAAGCATTCTTGACGCCAACTCTGAAACGCATTTCCGCGTGGAGACAACGACACTTGCTAAATTCGTTGAAATGTGGGGAGTTGAGAAAATTGATTTCATCAAGATTGATATTGAAGGCGCCGAATACGAACTGATTCCATCTATTTTGAAAGAATTGAAGGAGTTCCGGCCGACGATCTACCTTTCCCTGCACGGGCCAAAGCTTGGCGATTCGGAAAGGAGGGAGAAAACCGAAATCCTTCTTTCATCACTTTTATCGATTTATCCGAGGTTGCTGAACAGGAAATTAGAGGATGTCCGGCCGGATTATTTTCTTGACGAGCACAGGCTGAACAGCTTTGAAGAGTTACTGCTGAGCAAGAGCTGATCCCGTTATTTCATTGCGCTATATCAGATTCGTTGGGGCCATCGAAATCGCTATCGGGATTTCGATCCCGAAGAAAACGAATGCCAAACAATTTCCCTTACCCGCATTTTTCAAAGGGCTTATTTTCAGTCTGGAATGCAGAACAGTATCTTCAGGCGCATTCTCAGGAATTTGAGGAAGTAACCGGGTTTCATTGCCAGAAATGGACGCCCTTTGAACGCGGTCCTGAAAAAGATATCTGCCTCCCTGTAGTATCCGGCCTTATAAAGTCTTCGAAAAAGCGACAGATTACGGGCATAATAATACGAATCACGGAATCTCATAAGCCCGGCAGGCAGTTTTTCCGGATCGAATATACGATCCACAACCTGTAACCCTGTTTCGTTTATCACGTCGATATTGCTTCGCAGACTGCCGGAATGCCTGTGTATTCTTACCATGGGAACGGGTATCAGCGCGGCTTTGAAATTCGCGAAAACAAGGGCAAAGACCACCACATCCTCGGAATTCCCGAGCCCTTCCGGGTATTTTATGTTTCTGAAGCAGTCCCTGCGCAAGACCGCCGAGCCATTGTTCAGCACAATCTTTCTCCTGATCAGGTAATACTCAAAGCACTTATCCTTTGATTCGGGGATTTCCCTGCTGACCGAAAGCTTTTCCCTTCCGTCAGAACGGGAAGTCAAGTGTCCGCCCACGAGTATTCCGACCTCCGGTCTCTTTGCCAGGAAATCACGGACACTATCGAGTACGCCGGGAAGCATCTCGTCGTCAGCGTCGAGAAAATAGATGTATTCTCCCCGGCTCTCCTCCAGTCCCCGGTTCCGCGCCGAAGATACCCCCCCGTTTTTCTTCCGAATATACCTGAACCTGCCGGTTTCGCTTCTGAACGATTCGGCCACGTCGCG
>CAZGYO010000368.1:0-2572 GCA_964530455.1 uncultured Victivallales bacterium | reverse complement strand
GTCCGAACGGCTGGCCGATCCGGTCTTGATCTGCCCGGTGTTCATTGCCACGGCAATATCAGCAATAGTGGAGTCTTCAGTCTCGCCGGAACGGTGGCTGACCACGGAAGTCCAGCCCGCCCGATGGGCCATCTCGATGGCATCGAGAGTTTCGGTGAGCGTCCCGATCTGGTTTACTTTGATCAGTATAGAATTGCCGCACTGCTCCTCGATACCGCGTTTCAGATACTCCACATTCGTCACGAGAAGATCGTCGCCGACCAGCTGGCACTTGTCTCCGAGCTTCCCCGTAAGGACCTTCCAGCCGTCCCAGTCGTTTTCGGCCATGCCGTCCTCAATTGAGTCTATCGGGTACTTGTCCGCGAGTTCCGCGAGATATGATACCATTTCTTCAGGGCTTTTCTTTACGCCTTTGCCTTCTTTTTTGAAGTCGTAGACCCCGTCCACAAAGAATTCACTGGATGCGAGATCAAGGGCGATGGAGACATCCCCGTCATCTTTTTTGCGCCCGGGCTTGTATCCCGCCGCCTCTATAGCTTGCAGAATGACGTCAAGAGCATCCTCCACGCCTTCCAGCGCCGGGGCAAAACCGCCCTCGTCGCCGACAGCCGTGCTCAAACCGCGGTCGTGAAGCACTTTTTTAAGGCTGTGGAACACCTCTACCCCGGTCCGGAGTCCTTCTCGGAAGCTTTCCGCGCCGATGGGGCGTATCATGAATTCCTGGAAATCAATGGGCGCGTCCGAGTGCGCTCCGCCATTGATTATGTTCATCATCGGAATGGGCAGACGCTTGGCGTTTGTGCCGCCTATATAGCGGAACAGCGGCAGCTGAAGCGCATTTGCGGCGGCGTTTGCGCCGAGAACTTTTTTGTTAGGAGTGCCATCCAGTTCGAGCATCGCCTTGTCAACTCCGGCCTGGTCGACAGCGTCCATCCCCTCTACCTCGGGAAAGATTTTTTCGTTGACGTTCTCCACGGCTTCCAGAACGCCTTTGCCCAGGTAGCGTGACTTGTCGCCATCGCGCAGTTCAAGGGCTTCGTTTTCTCCGGTTGACGCTCCGGATGGAACGGCGGCGGTTCCCATTATGCCGCTGTCGAGAATTACCTCGACTTCTACCGTGGGGTTGCCGCGTGAATCTAAAATTTCACGCGCGTGTACATCAAAAATCTGTGTCATGACATCTTTCTCCTTGGATTGAAAAACCTGTTTATTGCACTT
The DNA here is from genome assembly GCA_964530455.1 of uncultured Victivallales bacterium. Taxonomy (GTDB): domain Bacteria; phylum Verrucomicrobiota; class Lentisphaeria; order Victivallales; family CAZGYO01; genus CAZGYO01. Next base: position 1,354 of record CAZGYO010000368.1, on the reverse strand, counting down.
TGGATTCCTGGCTCTAGCTTAGCCCGGGAATGCGACTTTGCAAGCCGCTTTGCGCATGTCTTTGTGAAATATAAGGGCAGGATCAATCGGCAGAGAAGCACAGACCGGGTCAGGGTCAGTATAATGGTTTGCTCATTTCGACCTCGGGTGCGCCTTCTCGTATACATTTTTCAGCCTCTCCGCGCTGACATGCGTGTATATCTGCGTGGTGCTCAGGTTTGCGTGTCCCAGCATTTCCTGCACGCTTCTCAGGTCAGCCCCGGCATCGAGCATATGCGTGGCGAAAGAATGCCGCAGTTTATGCGGTGACAGGTCGACCGGAAGCCCGGCCTCTACAAGATAGGCCTTGAAAAAACGCTGAAAGGATCTTGGCGAAAGCCGTGTCCCCAGTTTATTTACGAAAAGGGGCGCGGAAGACTTCTTGTCTTCGAGATAGAGATTACGCCGTTTCATGTATGCGTCAAGCGCGGAAGCGGCATGGCGGCCCAGCGGCGCAAAACGCTCTTTCTTCCCCTTGCCACGGACTTTTATCGCATCGTTAACCCTGTCTATGTCTCCAATATTGATCCCGAGAGCCTCGCTTACACGAAGTCCGCCGCTGTAGATTACCTCAAGTATCCCCGAATCACGATATTTCGCGAAATCCGCATGGGCGGACTCTTTGGCGGATTTGCCTCTCCCGGCATCCCAGTAGGTGAACGGAGCCTCAAGAAGGGATTTGACTTCCTGTACAGACATGTATTTTGGCAGGCGTTTGGGGCGCTTCGGTGAAGAAAGCCCTGAAAACGGGTTAGAAGTACTGCGATTTTCGCGCACAAGGTATCTGTAAAAAGAACGGAGCGAAGAGACTTTTCTCATGACCGAACTCCTTGACAATCCCTTTTCTCCGAGCCTTACGACGAAAAGCCTGGCATCACCGGGCGACAAGGACCGCCAGATGGAATCGGCAGGATTGCTCTCGCCCAGAACCATCTCCGCAAATTGCCCGATGTCCCCGCGGTAACTGTCCAGGGTATGGACAGAGGCTTGCCGCTCGTTTTCAAGGTACGAAAGAAAACTCTCTACCGAATCAGTCATTTCCAGTCCTGTCTCAGCCTATTGGTGTTCTGAACTAATATACACATGTCCCCGGCGCTGTCCCGTCTTTCCAGAACATAAGCTCTCGCGGCAATCTTTTCCAGGATTATTTAGACGCTGCTCGAAAAGTGCTTTCTGTCGCTGCTTTGCAGCTTGAAAAAACTTTTCTCCGAAAATCGCATAGAAGTGTTGGTTTTGACTTTATCTTTACGAGTTTTTCAATCTTTTATCGGATTTTACTGGCCTTGAAGTGAGGCTATCTACGCACAAAAAGTTT
>CAZGYO010000367.1:0-2577 GCA_964530455.1 uncultured Victivallales bacterium | reverse complement strand
TTAGGATGAAGCGAATCGCCTATGAGAGCCGCCGTCGGACTGGCCCAGGCGACTGCATCCCTGAGTTCGGCAGGGATGCCGCCGGGAATCCCCCTTACGGCGGTCGCCAGCGTCAAACGGGCCAGTTTGTCAGGCCCCATGAGGATTTTCCGGATTGCCGGATACGCCCCGCTGCCCAGGTCTGAAAGAGCGACAGCAGCGGTAACCCTGACCTGTTCCGAGGGGTGATCTATGTTTTTCAAGATCACGTTCATGACCGGAAGCGCTTTTCCGCCTGCGCGTCCCAGTGCGTAAAGCGAGGCCTTCCTGATCATGGGATTGTCGCTTTCCGCTTTCTTCTCCAGGATTTTTATCAAGCTTTCGGGAATCTCTTTTCCGGCCATGCCTATGGCGTTGATCGCCTGAAAACTCAATTCCTCGTCCTCAGATGAAGACATTTCCGACAGAAAGCCGATATTTTCGAGTACATCTTTCCTGTGTCTGAACTTTTTCTTGAGGAAGCCGACCTTTTCATCTTCTGAAAGTTTCTCGAAACTCTCCTTGATTTTATCAGCTGATCCGTTTGCGGACGGATTAGCGGAAGCGGAACGGTCTTCCCCCTTCAGGGAAACGGTCGAAAGACAAATTACAAAAAACAGAATAAAGCGGAAACGTGACATAATCTCTCCGGGCGTATTTATAATGGGTTCACAGCTTGCCGAAATGATAGAAACCGAGCGGGTGGTCGGTCTCGCCGAACTGCGGGTCATGGTCGACCCTGGCGTAATCAACATGCCCGTCGGCGTATAATATGTTAAGTCCTTTCTGATGACGCAAGTGCGTTCTTGAATGGTTGGACAGATAGTAATAGCCGCCCGTGGGATTTGTTCTGTCGTAAACTGAATCCGCCGTCAGGATGATGCGGGAAGGATTGCTTAGCCTGGCCGCAAGCTGCTTCCATCCGTTGGCTCCGTGATACGGTATATAACTGTTGTAACCGTAATGAATATAGTAGCCCGCGCATCCAGACAGCGGCCATTCCGTGACCGGGCAGAAAAATATATCGTCGTAAACCTGTTCGCCCCGGTTGGAATAGTTCATACGGAAATAATATGCCCAGGAGTCTCCCCAGGAAGGTCCGCCCAGATCGTTGACCGGAGGATAATAACCGTTGAAATCGCCCATATAGGTCTGGAAATTAAGGTTTATCTGTTTCTGGTTGTTTTTGCACAGCATGTTTTTTGCCTGACTCCTTGCATTTCTCAGGGCGGGAAGAAGCATACTCGCCAATATCGCGATAATCGCTATGACCACCAGAAGCTCAATCAGGGTAAAGCGTCTAAACCTTTTCATAATTTTTCTCCATTTCCTCCGGCAGCGGCCGGGTGTAATCGTAAAGTGTCTCAAGGGTCGGAAGGGTACCTTCCCAGTATATCATCCTGCTGTTGTGTCTGCCGCAGCCGCAGCTTGAAGCAATGTGAAGTTCAGGTTCTATAAGTTCCGCCTCATTACTTTTTCCGCCCTTGCCGCGTATCTTTCTCAAAAGCAGTTTGACTGCTTTTTCAGCCAGCAGAGTGTAGGGCTGAACTACCGTGGTCAGCGGCGGATCGGTGAATTCGCAGAAGGAAAAACCGTCGAAACCGGTAACAGCGTAGTCTTCCGGGGCGCTGAGTCCGTGGAATTTCAAAAAGGCCATAAGCTTACCGGCAATGTAATCGTTGGAGGCGACTATTCCCGTCACATTATCCTTTTTCAGGACGTCAAGTATCCGCGAAGCGTAATCCGGATTGTGCAGCAGGTTAATCTGCCACCTGGAATTGAATTCAAGCCCGGCTTTCCTCAGCGAATTCCGGAAGCCCGCGAATTTATATTCGTTCGCCGATACAACGGTGCCTATGTAAGCCATGCGTTCATGGCCGTGCCAGATAAGGTGTTCCGCTGCCATGCAAGCTCCCTTGCGAATGTCGATCGCCACATCGAACTGCTGGGACATTGCGCCCGCTGAAACAATCGGTACCGGATAAGCCGTGCGGTCGATACGGTTCTCCGTGTAAAGATTCAATATCCCGTCGATGCCGCGTCCAAGGAATTCCCTTATCGTTAAATCTATGTTTTCATCGGGATTGTTCAGCGCGTAATAGCAGCGGTATCCGGCATCGGAAAGATAACGGTTCGCCGTCCGGAAAAGCTCCCCGTGTACAGTACTCGGATAGTGATGAAGTATTATCAGAATGGATTTTGTTGATTTGCCGCGCAGGTTCAAGGCTGAAATATTTGGCTGATATTTAAGCTCGCCGGCGATTTTAAGTATCTTGCGGCGGTTTTCATCCGATACCCGGCTGCCGTTTTTCTTGCCGTTCAGTACGGCGGAAACGGCCTGGCGCGACAGCCCGGCGATTTCCGCTATATCTTTCATTGTCGCTCTCAATTCTAACCCCGGAAATATAAATGAGTGCTCGTGCTATCAAATATTATACGCGACTTCATATGAATTGTCAAGAGATTTTTCACTCTTATCCCTTAAATACATGCAGGCTCCTGCGGACTGCGACTTGTAAAACTAAATGCACCCCACAAAAAGTAGAGATGTGCATTTAA
>CAZGYO010000366.1:0-2586 GCA_964530455.1 uncultured Victivallales bacterium | reverse complement strand
CTGTCGCGGCGTGGCATTCTCGCCAAAAGGGCCTGCCGCCCAAGGGGTTGGTGCGGAGGCACGGCATGCGCCACGGCGAAATGGCGGGCACAGACAGTTGATGGTATGCACCAGCCATTTCGTCGCACCGTCTGCCGCACCTGCGCTACCAACGCGGTTCACGCGAAGTTTTGAAACTGGCTCTGGGAGAGCCAATTTCAAAACTCTCCGTGGCCGCCTGACTGTGCGTCGCCTGACTGCGAGCATAGTCGCTCAGGCAGGCACGCAGACAGGCGCGGCCTGCCATTTTGGACGCGTCCCCCAGGTATTTGAGAAATTCCGGGCTGAATCTAGTCTGTGCCATTTATTTCTCCGCTGTTTATTTTTTCCCAGATTTCCCGGACGGCTTTCAATGCCGGGCCTTTTCCGTGTCCGACAAGAGTTTTCCCGGCGATAAGTGCTTCCATGACATTCTCGTCGAAAGGGATTTCCGCAAGAACAGGAATTCCGTATTCCGAGAGAAGCGCCTTGATCTGTTCGCTTATTTCGGGATTTATGTCGGCCTTGTTTATGACGCAACCCGCTTCCACGCTGAAGTGGCCGGCCATCTGCAGCACGCGTTTGAGATCGTGCATCCCGGAGACGGAAGGTTCTGTCACAAAAAGAATGTAATCGCAACCGCTGATCGAGGATATTGCCGGGCATCCCACTCCCGGAGGACCGTCGGTAAGAATCAGGCTCCGGCTCAGTTTTTTCGCGGAATTCGCAGCTTCCTTTCTGACAAGTGCTACAAGTTTACCGGAGTTTTCGGCGCCTGGATCAAGTCTTGCATGTATCACTGGTTTCCCGAAAGACTGCCCGGTATACCAGAAACCGGAACGCGAATCTTCAAAATCAACAGCGTCGGCCGGGCATATTTCCGCGCAAAGCCCGCAACCCTGGCAGAGGGTGTTATCGACACTGTAGGACTTTTCGAACAGTCTTTCCGGATCTGATTCTTTCTTTTCCTCCACAGCAGAAAAACGGCATTTGACGAAACATCGTCCGCAATGAGCGCATTTTCGCTGGTCTATCCGTGCTTTCTGCGCGCCGATAAAAGTGTTTTTTTGGTAATTTTCAGGATGCAGAAGCAGGTGCATATCGGATGCGTCGACATCCGCGTCGGCCACAACCATGTCTCCGCCGAGTTCCGCCAGAGCCGCGCTTATTGTCGTTTTACCCGTACCGCCTTTGCCGCTCAGGACTACAATCTCCCGGCGCCCGCTTGCACCCCCGGAAGAAAGCTCGGCTTCGAGTTCCCCGTCCAGGACTGCATAATTCTGCATATCGAACCCGGAGGGAATGCAGGCCGTTTCAATATTATCGAGTATATCGGCAAAAAGTTTTTTAAGCCCCGGTTCGGACTCGACCAGTATCTCGCCCCTGGAACACAATTCGGCGTAGCGGCGACTGGAAGGGATCCTGGAAAGAACAGGCAGCGCGGCCTCTTTCGCGAATTGCGCAATTATACGATCCGTACCGTCTGAACGGTTGATTATTATTCCCGAGGGAATGCCGAGTTTCGAAACAAGGTCTACTGCCAGCTTCAGGTCGTGCAGACCGAAGGGCGTCGGCTCCGTGACCAGAAGCGCACAGTCGGCATCGTTCATGACTGAGACAACCGGGCATGACGTGCCGGGAGCCGCGTCAAGAATGTTGATGACGTCGGATCGAAGGTTTTTTTTGACGCCGTTTATAACCGCTGGAGTGGCAATTTCACCGACCGTAAGCTCCCCCCATGTAAAGCAAAATCCGGGTGACAGGTCACTTTCCCTGACACGGCCTACCACTACGTCCTCTTCTTCAAAAGCCTTTTCGGGACATAGTTCCACGCAGGCTCCGCAGGCCCGGCACAGTTCAGGAAAGAGCAACGCTTTTCCCTTTATACATGCTATAGCATTGAACTTGCATATTTCCGCGCAGAGTCCGCAACCGGAGCATTTCTCGATCCGCAGGGCGGGTTTCGTTATTTTAACGGAATCTTCCCGGAATTTTTCCGGTCGGAAAAAGAGGTGCAGGTTAGGTTCCTCAACATCGCAGTCCAGCAGATGAACATCCCTGCCCGAAGCGGCCACGGTAACCGCCAAATTCAACGCTACTGTTGTCTTTCCTGTCCCCCCCTTCCCGCTGGCTACCGCGATATTCATTCCCAATGGCCTTCCACGTCCGCGGATTCGGCAGGCATCAGTTTTCCGGACTTAAACAGTTCAAGCGCTTCGGCGACAGTTCCGCCGGGAGCCATATAGACTCTTATGCCCGCTGCTTTGAGTGTCCTGAAAGCTTTAGGCCCGCAATGCCCCGTGAGAAGGGCATCAGCCCCGGCGTCGGACACTGTCTGCGCGGCCTGTATTCCCGCGCCCTGCGGCGCATTCATGTTCTGCTCGTTGTCGACGTGGGAAAATTCGCCCGTGGCGTCGTCGAAAATTATAAAATTGGCCGCGCGCCCGAAACGGAGATCCACATCTGAATCGGGGGGTTTACCTTTTGATGTAATTGCAATTTTCATCTTTTTCCTCAGCATTAAGTGTTTACAAATAAAAGTGCGGGAGGACGGCGAACCGCCCACCC
>CAZGYO010000365.1:0-2603 GCA_964530455.1 uncultured Victivallales bacterium | reverse complement strand
CTAACCCGCTTTGTTTTCAAGCCGGGGGTGTTGCACTTGTATTTTGAATTCACGTTAGTGATTGAGGAATAAAAAACCAAAAAACGACTGTAAGAGCCTTTTTTCAACTTATTGATATTTGTAACATACTTATAGAAGCAGTCTTAGGTTTAAAAATATAGGTCAGCCCCGGAATACCGGGATATCATCATTTCAGGCCGGTCTTGCCTGACTTGAGAGAGGATTTTACTTCCAGCCAGTTGTCCCTCAGGTTTTTGCCTTCCTCGAGGAGCTTCTCGAAAGTGTCGAAATCCCCGGCGATTATGAGTTTCTTCAGCGCTTCCCATTGCCGGTCGAAGATCTTTAGCGACTCGATCACCGCAGCCTCGTTGTCCTGTATAATCTCTCTCCACATCCGTGGGGAAGAGGATGCAATCCTGGAAGCATCCCTGAACCCGGAGGCGGCGGCGATGCATTTTTTGTGCGCGGTCTCGGGATTGTCGTCGCCCAGCGCGGCCAGAGCGAGCGCCCATGCGACGATATGCGTCAGATGACTGGTGCAGGCAAGCACATGGTCATGGTCCGCGGCATCCATCTCAAAGACCCTGGTGTCAATATCCTCCCAAAAGCGCCTGACCTTTGATACGGCATCCGGGGATGAATATTTCGAGCGCACAATGAATACGACCGCATCGGTGTATAGGTCGGGCAGGGCGGCATCCGCGCCGCTCCTCTCGGTGCCAGCCATGGGATGGCTGCCAACGAACTCAACCCCGTTCTCGGCAAGAAGGTCCTGGACGCGGTCTATAATCGGTTTCTTGACGCTGCCGACATCGGTGACGACGGATCCTTTTTTCCAGTGCCTGGCGAAATCGAGACAGTATTCGGAAATCTTGGGTACCGGGAGGCAAAGCACCGTGATGTCGGCATCGGATATGACGTCCCTGACATCGTCGGAGGTCTCATGGAGCAGGCCTTTTTCTTTCAAAGATTTGCGAACTTCGCGCTTTCTGGTCCAGCCTGCTACTTTATATCCTGGCTTTCCCTTGAGAGCCATTGCGAGGGACGCGCCCATCAGGCCGAGTCCGACAATCGCCACTTTTCTGGTTTCATTATGCATCGTTTGACTTTTCACTGTTGTAGAGTTTTTCTTTTGCAACCCAAAGGCCAGCAGAGGGAGTGCTGATGTAGTAGACCTCCTCGCCGTCCGGCATTGTATTGAAGCCGTTCTTCATCTTTTCCGGGGGATAGCGACGCAGGGTCGCGTTGATGTCCGCGTAGTTGAAGTTTACCTGGCGTATCTCCTGTTCGCCAAGGTGTCCCGGGGCATAGGTAATGGTGAAACGCCCTTCAGAAGAACCATGGATCAGGTGGGCTGTTCCGTGTGTCAGGTCCTTGAGTATTGGCTCGGTTTTATAGAGGCTCATTATTTTTTCGGTGCCGCAGTATCCGTACTTGCGTATAAGCTCGTCCACTTCGGGCTGCTCGCCGAAGCGCTTAAGCCCGGGGGCTATTATAAGCAGTTCGCCGCCGTCGGCCATTGCCATGCGCGTGCGATATACCGCCTTGTTCGCCACCCAGGTGCTGTAGAACTCGTCGCCCTGCATGACCGCCACAACCTTTTTCAGCGGTTCATCCACGACGGTAATATTCTGCTCGCGTGATGCCTTCGCGCCGAGTGTGTAGGTTTTCAGGTCATCGCCCACATAGCAACCGGTGTGACCCAGCTTGCCTTCATCGTCATAGGCCATAACAACCTGGATATACATGTCCGGCAGATGCGAAAGGAACTCATCCTCTGCCTTGTTGTAGCAGGCTCTCAGAGGAGTGACCAGCTCGCCGAGGTTGTTCTCTATTCCACAGCAGGCTGCCATCATATGCGAGGCACAGATCATATCCTTGCCGCCGAGGCCGATGAAATAGTTTTTGTTGTGGTTGGCAAAGCCAAGGACCTCGTGTGGGACGATGTGGCCGATATTGACGATGATGTCCCATTTTTCATCGAGGAGCATGGAATTGACGGATACCGGGATCGGGAAGTTGACTTTTCCTCCGGATACCTGCTTTACGAAGTCAGCGGGCACCTCTCCTATGACCCTGCAGCCTGCGCGCCAGTCGTGGGCATGAATCTTGCTCTCCGGCACCGATGCGAACATCCACTTGTTCTGCTCCGGCGTATGAGGCACATGCTGCCCGAGGGTGGGAATAAGATGTACGTCGGCGAATTCGGAGTAGAAATTATACAGCTTCTCCGTAATCCAACCGGCCCCGCTATGGGCGCGAGTAATGTCCGGCGGTAGCAGCAGCACCCTGGATGGCTTGCCGCATATCCTCTCGAGCGACTGCCCGGCAGCTTTGAGGCACAGGGCGCTCAGCTCCTCGCGAGACAGGCGGCTCTCTTCATAAAACCAGGGCATAACAGCTCCTATGTTTAAATTTTATCCCGACCGGACGAGTTCAGGATATGTATTTACCACGAGGGCTGTAGTGCGTATGCAGCAACTCATGGGCGAGATGGCTGCAAGGACCTTCCTCAAGAAAGTTCATGTAAAGCTCGACCACCGCGGGGTTGTCATGCGACTTCCTTATCTCGTATGCCTGGTCTTCCGAGTAGATGGCCTTAG
>CAZGYO010000364.1:2316-2610 GCA_964530455.1 uncultured Victivallales bacterium | reverse complement strand
TTTTGGCACATATTCAGCAAACCCGTCGGGGCTGAGACACTCGAAGACTGTCCTGTACTGACCCCAAACAAACGGGGGTTTGCTGAATATGTACTATTGTACTATAGTATGCTTTACGAATAAATCATCAGAAACGCACAATGGGAATATTTAAAACAAAACAGAAACTGCTTTCACTGCGCATCATCGGCGATCCGATACTGAAACGACGGGCAAAACCCGTCGAAAATACGGAGGAATACGCTGACTTCGCCAAGCGCCCGTTGAAACAACTCTATGCTTCGGTAACGTAGC
>CAZGYO010000364.1:0-2306 GCA_964530455.1 uncultured Victivallales bacterium | reverse complement strand
AGGCCTGGCCGCGCCACAAACGGGTTTGAGCATCAGAATGATAGCCCTCGGACTCCCCATGCCCGCAACCATTGATCACGCGCCCCCCACGATCTCTCCGGGCGAAGCGCTTCTGCTGCCACGAATGCCGCTGGTATTCATAAATCCGGAAATAGTCTCATCAAGCCCGGTTCAGGACGTCAGGGAAGAGGGATGCCTCAGCGTTCCCGGAATATTCGCTCCCGTAAAAAGACCGGTCTCCGTCATCTTACATGCCCAACTGCCGGACCAGGAGAACATCAATATCGAATGCGGCGGAATGCTGGCCAGGGCGATGCAGCACGAGATCGACCACCTTGACGGCATACTCTTCGTCGATCGCCTGGAAAAGACCGAACTCAAAAAAATCAAAAGGGAACTCGATGCCCTGCGCCGCCAATCACGCCAATCACGCCGAACCGCTGGAACGTAAGGAAACGGAAACATTCCAACCATGAAGTCAAATTCTTTTTTCAGCCTGCTTTTCGGCGTTTGCACGGGCCTCGGGGCATTCTCCAGAATAGCAAAACTCCCTCTCTGGAGAGCCCTGCTTCACCTGCTCATATTGTCCGTGCTCTCATCAGCCATCGTCGCCGGAGTCAGAAGTTTCAGCGAATCCAAACGCATCCACGCGACATCACGAATACTTGAAACGGAGTTCGGATCGGTCCTGGTCGACCGCAAGAAAGGGATAAAACCAGAAAAAAAACCGGGAAAGGCCAGATTCGTCGTCATTGACTCATTCCGAATCGATTACCGCCCCTCTATCGACAGTTCCAATGAACTTGACCTGAATTCCGAGGGCAACGTCGACAAGGGAGTCTTGTGGACCCCCTTCTCGATATGCTGCTGGTGGAACGAATACAATGATGCCATATTCGCAATGCCCATGAACTTCCTCGTCTCAGGGTTCCGGGGCCTTTCCAAACCGCAAAAACTGAATAATCCCTCCGGCAGAAACCTGCTCTCATTCGCGGACGAACACAAAATCCACATCCCAACGGAAAGCCCGCACCTGAAAATATCCTTCAGCGAAATATCCGCATCCGCGCTTTCCTTCATTGTTATCTCCACTTTTCTGAATATATTCAGCGCCGGCATACTCTTCGTCCCCTTCTTCGCATCATTTTTCGCGCTCATATCAAGTTTCGCCAGAGGAAACCTTCCGGGATCCTTGAAGTTCACCAGCCTCTTCAAGGTGTCTATATACGCCGCCTACCCCGGAATCATTATCGCCACGCTCGCGGCCTCAATCAATTTTACTCTGCTCGACTTTAAACAGATTTGTTTATTGTCAACTCTGGTCTATCTTATGGCTGTAATGAACAGTTTTGAAAAACTCGGCGGGAACAAGGAGGAAAAGAAAATTGACAACAACGGTTTCTGAGAAGTCATTGAACCGGGATATCCATGCCTGCAGAATGGCCGAATGGTATCCTTCACTCGGATACTGCGCGTTTCCCACCCTCTTTGTGCCCGTAAGCCCGGACGAAATATCCGCGCTTGCCGAAGGTGACATCGAAAGCGATGAGGCCGGTGAAGCATCATCAAGACTCGACTTGCCGATGGGACACTTCTTCGGAAACTGTTTTGTGTCCACCGACCTCGCCGCTCCCACCGACACCGAGAGGTTCGAGGGAAAAGGCGGCGCCGTATACTCCGCACGCAGCGCCTGGCGCTTCCTCGCCGAAAGCAGGAAAGTAAGAGAGGCGGCGGCGGCGGGACTCGTGAGCCACCTCTGCGTCAGACCTTTCAGAAGGATGAACCGCGGCAGAGAGTTCAGGCTCTTTATACACAGAGGAAAATTGATGGGTATGAGCCAGTACTGGCTCACAAGGCATTTCAGCCGTATCGAAGCTAAAAAGGACTTCTACTGGAGCCTTGCCATTGACTTCATCGATTCTGTCTCATGGCTGCTTCCACTGAAAAACCTTGTCCTGGATATATATTTTACATCCTCGGACCATATCCTGGTGGTGGACCTCAACCCGTGGGGCGCCCCCACCTCCCCGCTCCTGATGAAGACCTGGGACCGAGACTGGGACGCGGAAGCCGAAATACGCATGGTCGAACCACCCACCTCCCTTAACGGAGATCTCCGCGTTTCCTTCTGATTTTTTGAGCCAGTTTCAAAACTCCACGTGAACCCCGTTGGTAGCGCAGGCGCGGCAGACGGGGCGGTGAAATGACTGGTGCATACCATCACAAAGCCAGTGCGATCCTGAGCACTTGTTAAAATTCTACTATATTTTATTCTCGCACAAAGCCACAAAGCCACAGAGATGTTT
>CAZGYO010000363.1:0-2650 GCA_964530455.1 uncultured Victivallales bacterium | reverse complement strand
ATAACAACTCATGTAAGCAATTGATGCTGTTTGAGTTATAGTTGGACATTAGTGACACGGTTTATATTCTCATCAATGCCGGGCAATATTCGGAGTATCTCCTGCACGGATCCCGGATACAGAGTTTCGGAGCAGGCTATTTCACACCGATACTCCATCGCCTCCGCTGCAAGCCGGGCTGTCTCTAACGCGCGCACAGCGGGAGATGATATTATCAGGTCCGGCACCCTGTTCCGTAAAACGATCAGGCGACCGGTCTCCGGCGCGTCCCGTCGGCCTCTCTCCGCAAGGGGTCTGTCAAAATCGTCTGTACCGGCCGGTCTCGCGGACTTCGCGTGTCGCAGAAGCAATATCTCTTTCATCAGCGGTTAAGTATCTTTTTGAGTTTTTCCCTGAGCCCGTAGCAGGCCTGTCCGCCCTCAAAACGTTTTAGCAGTATCCGCGCCTTTTCTATGGCTATCTTCCTGTCGCCGGCGGCCAGCACCCGCATGTTTTCGATGGTTGCGTCACAGAATCCCTTGAAATACACTTTGCTGTCATAGTCTCCGGGCATGCGTTCAACAGCTTCTTCAACCTCTCCTACAAGAAGGGCCGCGTCCAGGACAAGGTCTTCAATAGTCGCGCCCGAAAGCGATTCACTTGTAAGCGTCAGTATACTGTCCAGACTCAGTTCACCCCATTCATAGTCTTCAACCTGCCCGGAAACGTCTCTCACGGTGAACCGTCCACCGTATTCGGCATGCACGATTATCCCCTCGTATATATCCCGGTCTATCAAATCGACCGCGGCATCCGTCAACCGCGTGTACATCTTCTTTATCCTCGAAACGCGCCGCCTCTGTTTTTCAATCCATGCGGCGTCCTCCCCGGAGTAGTCCAGAAGAAGAATCTCCAGATATTTTTCCGCCTCATCCAATTTTTTCTGCCTGATAAACGAATATACCTTTACAGATATTTCGCTGCGTCCATCCATCTGCATCCCGGATTGGAGTTTCTCGCGGGCGGCCTTCTGTTCACCGAGTTCCTTCTGGATCTCCTTGTTCTTCTCGAGCGTGTCATGGGTTAGCTTCTCCATCACGACGATACGGTTCTCCAGCTTGTTCACCTCGGCTTCAAGTTCTCGTATTTTTCGAACATATTCAATGCTTTTCTGGACTTCGCTCTTCGGCGCTGTATCTCTTTGGTGACTTGATCTGAGATTTTCTATTTCCGCTTCCAGATTCCTGTTCCTGCGCAGCGCCGAATAAAGCTCCAGCCGGTTGCGTATGTGCCGGTCAAACTCGCCGTCACCCACCGAAAACTGTGCTTTCAGGCTTTCATACTGATCGGATACGCGGAACTCATCGTATTGTTCAGGAGCCTCTAACGCGGCGAACAGCCTGTCCACGGCGGCATGGGTCTCTTTGTGTTTCTGCAATGTCCTTATCCTGAGCGCGAGCATAAAAACCAGCGCCGCCACAAGTATCGGGATCAGGACAATTACCGTCTTGAACAACGCGTCGCTTTTCTTCTTCTCCTCCGCCTGGACACTTTTAACCTGCTGGCGCTTTCTTTTTGTCATGTTCTGGAGATCGTAGTCCAGACGTTTCATCGAAATGGTATGGACTCCGGGAACCAGCTCCTTTTCAGGAGCCGTCTTCTGCCGAAGCTCCCATATGTTCTCGAGCAGTTCGTCCATTGTCTGAAAACGGTCGTCCGGATGTTTCGCTATCATTTTCCTGACAAGGTTTGCGACTTTCGCGGAGATAAGGGGATCCTTTTTCCTTATTTGCGGCGGTTTCTCATAGAAATGCTGCCTCGCGACCGTCGTCAGTGTAGCCCCGTCGAACGGAAGTTCGCCCAGCAGCATCTGGTAAAGGGATATGCCAAGACTGTATATGTCGCTTCTTGTGTCCAGTTTCTCGCCCGCAAACTGTTCGGGGCTCATATATGAAGGGCTTCCGGATATTTCCATGTCCTCGGACCATTCCCCCTGCTGCATCGCAAGGCCCAGATCCGTAAGTTTAACGACACCCTCCTCGTCTATCATGATATTGTCCGGCTTGACGTCACGATGTATAAGTTCGGCCTCCTCCCACGCGAAGTGAAGAGCCTCAGCAACCTGCTGGGCGATATGCAGCGCCTCATCAATCCCGATCTTGCCGTCCCTGCGCATCTTATCCTTGACCGTCGTACCTCTGATATAGTTCATTGCCATATAGCAGGTGCCGTCTTCCTCGCCGACAGCATAGCACTGGACAAGATTCGGGTGGCTCAGGCGGGCAGCGGCCCTCGCCTCGCGAAGAAAAGCAGTCGCCCCCTTTTCGTTAGTATATTCGCGGGAGAGAACTTTGAGTGCTACCGTACGATCGAGGGAAAGCTGTCTGCCCATATACACGGAGCCTATAGAGCCGGACCCCAGCCGCTTCCCGAGCACAAAATCGCCAAAAATACGCCCCTCCTCAAGCTCGTTGACCGGAAGGACGAATTTTTTACCGCAGTTGGGACACTGCACCTTTCTCCCCAGAATGGATGCAGGAATGTCGCTTATGACGAATGAGCAGAAAGCACATTGAAAACGCATGTAACCCATTTACCTTTCGGTTCTTGACCTGATTTTTCCTAATTACGCAGACTATCCGCGTATATTAGCCGAAATGTAATGTATTGC
>CAZGYO010000362.1:0-2685 GCA_964530455.1 uncultured Victivallales bacterium | reverse complement strand
AACAGAGAAAACAAATAAAATCTAAAAGAAGGAATCATATTATGTCTACTCGACAGAATTCACAGATAGCTGAAATTATGGAAGAGATCGCGGATCTGTTGGAGTTGAAGGGTAAAAACCCATTCCGCATCCGGTCGTATCGCAATGCCGCCCGGACGGTAAGCGGTCACTCCGACCGTTTTGAAAACCTTGTGGCCGACGGCGCCGACCTGCAGGACCTTCCCAATATAGGCGGTAAGATTGCCGGGAAGATAGAGGAGATAGTGGAGACGGGGACCTGCAGGGCTCTTGAAAAGGCGAGGAAAAATGTTCCGCCGGGTTTGCTGGAGATGATGCGTGTGCCCGGGCTGGGACCGAAGAAAGTCAAATCAATATACGATGAACTCGGTATAGAAGACATCGGGGAACTGGAGAAGGCGTGTCGGGAAGGAAAACTCAGATCGCTGGAAGGCTTCGGGCCGAAGACGGAAAAAAATCTGCTTGAGGGCATAAGCATCTTGCGCTCCACCAGCAAGCGCATACTGCTCAAGGAGGCTGGCGAACACGTCGAATCGCTGTGTAAGATACTCGATGACTGTACGGACGTGGAACAATTCCGCATTGCCGGCAGCTACCGCAGATGCAAGGAGACGGTGGGGGATCTGGATTTTCTTGTAGAATCGACCGACCGGGAATCGACAGCTGACAGGATACTTTCAGATGCCGCGGTAGACGATGTGATAAACAGGGGGGAGGAGAAGCTTTCACTGCGTCTGTCCGGGGGCGTCCAGGTGGATTTCCGCTTTTTTGAAAAGGAATCTTTCGGCGCTGCTCTGCTGTATTTCACCGGTTCGAAAGCCCACAACATAGCCCTGCGCAAAATCGCCCGGAAAAAGGACTGGAAACTGAATGAATACGGACTTTTCGAGGAGGGGAAAGCGATTGCAGGCGCAACGGAGGAAGAGGTGTACGGGAAACTGGGCATGGACTGGATCACGCCCGAGTTGAGGGAGGACAATGGAGAGATAGACGCGGCTATTGACGGGAATTTGCCGCGGCTTGTTGAACTGGATCAGATAAAAGGGGATCTGCACTGTCACAGCAAGGCAAGTGACGGGAAAAACACAATACGTGAGATGGCTGACGCGGCAATCGGGTGCGGATACAGTTACCTGGTCGTCAGCGACCACTCGAAAACCGTGAATGTCGCGGGCGGACTTGATGATGACGAACTCAGAAAACATGCCGGGGAAATCCGTGAAATCGATTCAGACCTTGACGACTTCCGGCTGATGGCGGGAGTCGAGGTTGACATATTGAAGGATGGGAGTCTGGATATCGACGAAGAACTGCTGGCAGAGCTGGACTGGGTTACCGCGAGCATACACTATAACTTCAACATGTCAGAAAAGGAGATGACGAAGCGGCTGCTGTCGGCTGTTAACAGCGGAGTGGTGCACTGCCTGGGGCACCCCATGGCAAGGCAGTTCGGGCGGCGTGATCCCATAGCCTTCGACCTTGACAAAGTCTTTGAGGCGTGCGCGCGGGAGGGGGTTTGCCTTGAGATCAACGCGCAGCCGGAACGCCTGGACCTGCCTGATATATACTGCCGCAGGGCGCGGGACGCCGGGGTGAAATTTGCCGTGAACACGGATGCCCATTCTGTCGACGGACTGGATTTCATGCGTTTCGGAGTCGGCATCGCCCGTCGCGGCTGGCTGGAGAAGGATGATATAGTCAATACCGGAACTGTGGCCCGGTTTATTTTCAAGCCAAAAGGCAAGGAGATTCGGAAATGATTTTCAGGGCAAAAACGACGCGGCCGGGGAAGGAAAATATACCAGCTGCTGGATGTGGAATACCGCAAAGTGCCGGTTTTTAAACGCGCTGATTTCTGTTTTTGCGATTTGGCAAAAAGGAATCCGGGCTATCAGGGATTTGGCTTTGACAAAGGACGGAATAACACAAAAAGAGGACCCGTAAAGAAAGGAACAAAACAATGACATCGACGTAACCTGTGCTATATTCTCAATCAATGTCAAACGATGCGAATTCTTACCGGGAAAGGATGAATCATGTTCACAGTTCAGATCGGAGACAAGGCACCGGACTTCACTCTTCCGGCGACCGACGGAAAAACCTACAGTCTTTCGGACTTCGATGACGCGGATGTCCTCGTGGTGTTTTTTACCTGCAACCACTGTCCATATGTGACAGGATCGGACGAGGTTACCAGGGTTGCAGTGGAGAGGTTCAAGGACGAAGGTGTTGCGTTTATCGGAATAAACTCCAACAGTGAAAACACTTACAGGGAAGACGATTTCAACCACATGGTCGAGAGGATGGAAGAGTACCGTTTCCCGTGGATCTACGCCAGAGACAAAAGCCAGGATGTTGCAAAAGCATACGGTGCGCTCAGGACACCGCATTTCTTTGTGTTCGACGCCGACAGAAAACTGGTTTACACCGGGCGCGGGGTCGACAACCCGAAAGACACCGACCGCATGAGCGTTAACGATCTGGAAAATGCGCTCGAAGACATATTGGCAGGTCGCCAACCCCGCCGCCAGGTGACCAATCCTATCGGGTGCAACGTCAAATGGGAAGGAAAAGACGCTCACTGGATGCCGCCCGAAGCATGTGACCTGATCTAGCCCGTATATTTCAGATATGTAGTTTGTCAAGTTTTCAGAAGGATACATTCAG
>CAZGYO010000361.1:0-2693 GCA_964530455.1 uncultured Victivallales bacterium | reverse complement strand
GACATGGGCAAAGAGCTTTATCTTTCCCCGGAAAGAGCCTATGGCAGCTATGTGGAGATGATAAAGACCGAAAAGTCGCTGCCCGAAGGCGAACGCATGGATCTCGTATCTATCGCTACGCCCAATCATATGCACTTCGAACCCGCAAAGATGGCTCTCGAAAACGGGTTCCATGTGATATGTGACAAACCGATGACCTTCAACCTTGAGGAAGCAAGGAAACTCAGGAAGATAGTCGACAAATCCGGACTGGTCTTTGCTCTTACGCACAACTATACGGGATACCCCATGGTGAAAGAGGCCAGGGATATGGTCAGGAAAGGGAAACTAGGCGAAATAAGAAAAATCGTCGTCGAATATCCGCAGGGTTGGCTCGCGAGCAGGATTGAAAAGGAGAACCAGAAACAGGCCTCGTGGCGCACCGACCCCAAGAGGGCGGGAGCAAGCTGTTGCATGGGCGATATCGGCACGCACGCCGAGAACCTCGCGGAATACATCACGGGACTGAGGATCAGCGAACTTTGCGCAGACATCACCACATTCGTCAAAGGCCGACCTCTAGAAGACGACGGAAACGTGCTGCTTCGCTTCGAGAACGGCGCGCGCGGAATCCTCTATGCCAGCCAGATATCGATCGGCGAGGAAAACGGATTGCGGATACGCGTCTACGGTGAAAAATCCGGGATAGAATGGGTGCAGGTAAACCCGAACACGTTGATTGTCAAGCTCCCGGATAAACCCGCGCAGATCTACCGTGCCGGCGCAAACCATCCCTATATAGGCAAACTCGCTCAGTCAAATACCCGCCTTCCCGCGGGACATCCCGAGGGATTCCTTGAAGCTTTCGCCAACATATACAGGAACTTCGCAAACACGGTGCAGTGCCGTATCGACGGCAGAAACCCCAAGGCTGAATTCCTGGATTTCCCGACCGTGGAGGACGGCTTGCGCGGAATGCAGTTCATCGATACCGTCATCAAAAGCGGTAAAAGCTCGTCGAAATGGGTCAAGTTCCCGAAATAAACGGGTTTGAAAATGAAAATAGTTTCATGGAACGTGAACGGGGTGAGGGCGGTGTACAGGAAGGGCATATTTCCCTCTTTTCTCGAGAACTGGCGCCCGGATATCCTCTGCCTGCAGGAGACGAAGGTCTCCGAAGACCAGGTCCCGCTTGAGATCAGCGACGTGAAAGGATATACAAGCTGCTGGAGTTCAGGGGAACGCAAAGGGTACAGCGGGGTGGCCACTTTCCACTCGGCCGAACCCGGTTCAGTGTGTTCCGGATTCAGGATGGACCCGCGCTTCGACCGCGAAGGGAGGATACTTGTCAGCGAGTTTCCCGATTTCACGCTGCTGAACATCTATTTCCCGAACGGCCAGAAGGACGATAAACGCCTGCGATACAAGCTGGATTTCTACAACGCCACACTGGAATATTGCGAATCCCGCAGGAAAGAGGGAAAAAGCCTGATAATCTGCGGCGACTACAACACGGCACACAACGAGATTGACCTTGCCCGGCCGGATGACAACAGGAATGTCTCAGGGTTTCTCAGGATAGAGCGTGACTGGATGGACAAGTGGGAGGCACGCGGGTACGTGGATACCTTCCGCGCGTTGCACTCGGAAACCGGGGACGCGTACACCTGGTGGAGCTACAGGACAAAGGCGCGCGAGAGAAATGTCGGCTGGCGGCTCGACTACTTTTACGTGACCCCGGAACTCATGCCGAAAGTGAAGTCCTCGGAGATGATCTCAGAGGTGACAGGATCAGACCACTGTCCCATAATACTTGATCTGGGAGCCAGTTTCAAAACTCCGCGTGAACCGCCTTGGTAGCGCACAGGCGCGGCAGACGGTGCGACGCACAGGCAGCCACGGAGAGTTTTGAAATTATGAATCCCCGGCGGAATTCCGTTCGCGATTGCGAAATTCGCGATTACGTGGCATATTGCAGTCAAACGCGGAATGCTTTTCTATGATAAAAACCATATTCACAGGTAAATGGTCGGTTTATTTCTCCGGCATACTTTTCGCCGTCTTCTTCCTGCTTTTTCTATATGTACTGGACAGCCCGGTGGGTATGGGCGACGCCTACCTCATGATAAGTGAATACTGCGAAGAAGCCATTGAGAACAAGTATATCGAACGCTTCCCTTTTGACTGGCAGACAGGTTTTCTGCTCGGGCTGCTCGGCGGTGGCGTTATAGCCGCATTCGTTGGAGGGACATGGCGTTTAAGGCTGGTTTCAAGCGGTGACGGCGAGGCCACGGGAGTCTTTTCCCCGCTGAAAGGCCTGGCGGGAGGTTTCCTTGTAATGCTGGGGCTGCAGATCGCGGGCGACTCCTTTCTTGGCCACTGGGCTTCCGCGATGCAGCTGTCAACCGGATCCTGGCTGTTTCTTGTTACGGTCGCCGTTTTCGGTATAATATTTTCCGGAATCATCAGGCAGCGGTTTTCACGAAGCGAATCCAGCTCGGAAAAATCCGCCGTGAAGGAGAAATGATGCAACCGCTTGCACTCACAGGTACATGGCGACTTGTCGCGGGAATCGTGTTCGGGGTCCTCTTCGGCATCGTTATCGTCAGGTCGGGCATAGCCTGGAAAAGTACCGTGATGAACCAGTTGGAGATGAGAAAAAGCACCCTGTTCAGGGTCTTTTTCGTATCTATGCCTGTACGGGGTGAGAATCA
>CAZGYO010000360.1:983-2694 GCA_964530455.1 uncultured Victivallales bacterium | reverse complement strand
CCTCATAGGTATCCTCCGTGTAAAGGCAGAACCCGTTCATCCCCATCAGCGCGAGTCTCAGAATCGCCCTTTTCAGAAAGTCAGGCCTGTAGACCGCGTTCCTGGACGCATCCAGCATCACCGCCCGGAAATCAATCTCAAATACCGTACGCCCCTCCGGAATGTCCCCGGAAATAATATCACCCAGGGCGGCAAGCAGATCCGAAAGAGTGTTGTGCTTTACAAAAAAAGAATCTTCTCCACGCGATATAGCGTAGCCTTTTTCGCTGTCGGACTCAGCTCTCAGCTTTGTCCCATCTTCAAGTGAAAAAAAATCGGGTAGCGTATCGGCGAGAATTTTTCCGCAGACCAGCTCGGAGATATTGAGTTTGTTATTCATAATTCATCCGTCTTTATTCATATATTTCACCATATTCAAGCAAAACTCGTCGAAGAAGTCAACCGCCATGTCCCAGGTTTCCCCCCGGGCCTCGCCGAACCCGTACTTGGCAAAACAGCGGTTTATACCGGCGCGCCGTCCCGCTTCCAGATCCGTATGGTTGTCGCCCAGTATCCAGGTTGTTTCCGGATTCGCGGAATTACGCTCTATTATTATCTGTATGCTTCCGGGATCGGGTTTAAGGGGGTAGCTGTCGCACGCACCGTATATCCCGCCGGTAAAACAGGATATCAGCCCTAATTCGTCGAGAATGGTCTCGCAAGGGCGCTGGGGCTTGTTTGTCGATATGGCCAGGGCGATACCGGCTTGGCAGAGCCTTTTCAGTCCCGGCCCCACACCAGGATAGAGCCGGGTCCGCTTGTTAAGGTTCCGGTAATAGTGCTTGATCAGCGCTTCAAAAGCCTCGTCAAGTGCTATGTCGGCATCGAAAATAGAGCGTTCGGCAAGTTTCCTGCTGCCGTTCCCGACAAACGAGGTAACCTTCTCCATGGCAAGTGGCGGCAACCCGTAATCCGAGCGCATCCCGTTCACGGATGCGGTAAGATCCTGCCGGGAGTCTATAAGAGTGCCGTCCAGGTCGAAGATAATCAGTTCAGCTGCGTGTGTCATTACTCGGGCCAACAGGTTTCTCAATTCCTTTTCGAAAGCACTTCTTTTTCGTATGCAATCATCTCCGAAAGCCAGGACGGACCGACAGGCACACCCGATTTCATGCAGTAATAGTCCCATACGGCGCCGTGCGGAAGGCTTTTTGACTCCTCCTGCATTGCCAGGCGTTCGGCGCCACGCCCGCCCGCCTCGAGTTCTTTGAGCATATCGACAGGTTCGAGTAAGCCGAAAAGAAGACCGCGGAGAAGGCTCCTGAGTCCTGTCACCCAGGCGCCGACACGGTTTATGCTGGCATCAAAGAAATCCGTTGCAAGGTAAACTCGGTCAAGCGCCCCTCCCCTGACAATCTCGCGGCAGAGGTTCATCACCTCGTCGCTCAGTATGACGACATGATCGGAATCCCATCTGACGGGACGGCTGACATGCAGAAGAACTTCCGGCAGAAACGTCAAGACCGCTGAAAGTTTGTCGTGAACAAGCTCCGTCGGATGATAATGCCCCATGTCCATGCAGAAAAGCTTCTTCCTCGTCAACGAGTATGCAAGATAAAACTCGCTGCTGCCGATAGTACACTCTTCGGCGCCGATACCGAAAAGCTTGCTTTCAACAGCGTCTTTCACATCGCCGTCAATGTCCTCGGCAAATATTTCGTCGTAGGAATCC
>CAZGYO010000360.1:0-973 GCA_964530455.1 uncultured Victivallales bacterium | reverse complement strand
CCACCTGTCGGCCGGAAGATCCTTGAACCCGTCGGGCACCCAGAAGTTGTTGATTACCGTGTCGTCAAGTTCACGGGAAAATGCCGCCGCTATCTCCCTTGAGCGTTTGCCGTGCTCTATCCAGAACTTGCGGATTCCGTCGTCCGCGTCAGAAAGAGTGAACCCGGAATCGGATTTAGGATGTGAGAAGAACGAACCGTTGAAATCCAGTTTCACGCCGTTCTGTTTCGCCCAGTGCATCCAGCGAGCGAAATGTTCCGGCGCAAGTTCGTCCCTGTCGACTAACTTTCCGCCGCTTTCAAGATATATCGCGTGAAGGTTAAGGCGCTGCTTGCCGGGAACAAGACTCATCGCTTTGTCTATATCCAAGCGTAGCTCGTCTCCGTTCCTTGCCTTGCCGGGAAAACCTCCCGTCGCCATTATGCCGCCGCTGAGTTCCGTCTCGTTCACTTCGAGCCCCCCCACATCGTCGCCCTGCCAGCAGTGCATCGATACATGTTCGGAGGAAAGCAGATCCATGGCTTTTTCGGTGTCGACGCCAAGAGCGGCATAGCGTTCCCTGGCTTCTGAATAGGCTGATTCTATCTTCTTTTCACCGGGCGCCGGATAATTCATCTTCTATACTCCTTTATTTTTTAAAACTGGTTCGACTACATGGTATTCTAACCCGGAATATGAAAAATGCAATAAATCGGGTTATTGTTTCTCCTGTATTGACAAGAATCGGAAAGTTTAAAAATATCTGACTTTCCCCGTCGCATGGCGGCTTGACTTTGGCTCCTTACGCACTATAGTAGTGATTCGACCGGCACCCGCGGTTTTTTGAACAGGAGGCTCCCCCCCTGGCCTCCTCATTCATTTTCTGCCGCGTGCGCCGGTCTTTCTTTTGTCCTGAGCCAGTTTTGAAACTGGCTCTAAACTCAAAAAACGATATTAAAAATCGTAACCGTTAAGCTGGGGGGTTTTGTGGCTG
>CAZGYO010000359.1:0-2703 GCA_964530455.1 uncultured Victivallales bacterium | reverse complement strand
CGGGGTCAGTCAGCCTCAAAATTGACATGGTTATCAAAGCTTGCAGAGTTCAGGCTTCGAGCCTTTCCCGTGCCCTCCGAGTACCAGGCAAAGAGCTCCGACCGCGGTCATCTGGGGATTCCTTCTTGAACCGCCGCTGTAGTTGAAACCCTCTTCCGCCTTGTGGACGGTATGCAGAGACCTGATGACTCCGTCCATGCATTCCTCTATGCCTGACACCTTTATGCCGCTGCTGCAGGCGGCTTTCAGCGCCTGAAAATTCCAGCCTGCGACCGAGAGATCGCTCCGCTCTTTTGAGTTGTCGTAGTTGTAGTTGAAACTCCCGCGCGAATTCTGTCCGGATACTATCACTTCGATGCCCCTTGCAACCGGCTCTTCAAGCATCGGCGTCCCGAGCATCCCGTAGGCTTCGGACAAGGCATATATTTTAATTTTATTTTCACGTTCACTATCGCTTCTCGCTGAATATACCCCCGGAAGGATCAGGATCGAATTACTCGGTTTCAGAAACTGCGGGACAGGTGCAGGTAACGTGAAACCAAAATTTTCCAATCCGGGAACATCAATATCCTCTACTTCCATGTCCGGTCTCTTCACTTCAATGTCCGTCTTCTTCTTCTCATTGATGCATACCGGTTCGGGGGGCTCGGGTATGATCTCCCCGGGGGGAATCTTTATGTATTCTTTGATCTCCATTATTATGCCTTTCTCCGGTTTCTCCTTCTTGACGATTATCACCGTAGAAAGAAACGCTGCAAGCAATACGTGCAGAATCAGTGAAAGAACCGGCCCCGGCATATGGTCTCTTATATCCCTCAGCGAAAATGCCGCCCCATCTTCCCTTTTTGCTCCGTTCCCTTTATTCATCTAGATACCCTCCTTTTTTATTCTTAATGGCCCCCCCCTCTCTATAAATATTATACGCCGGTTTAAAATGATTAAAAGTGGTAATTTTAATAATTATAAGATTTTCATAGCATTTTTATTATTATCAACAGCACATGCTTAATTATATAAGTATTTTTGCATGTTTTTCTTCATTATTCCCTTGACTTTTGCGCAATGCCGTGTTTTTTTGCTTAGGAAAAAAGACCGGGACTTCCGCAATCAAAAAAAAGAACCGAGGTGCAAGGCGGGCTATGAAAAAGAAATTTTTAAAAACGAACGAGGCAGCCAGGTATCTGGAGGTTTCCAGGTCCAGCCTGACAAACTGGGTTAAACAGGGCCTTATCGAAGGAGGAGTCACTCCCGGCGGGCACTACCGTTTCACCCGGGAGGATCTGGACGAATTCGCCGAGCGCAGAGGCCTGATTCTTTCCAAAAACAGATATACCGGTAAAACACGCATACTAGTGGTAGAAGATGACGATTCCTTCAGGGAATTCATAAGGGAGGCTCTGGATGTGTTCACCGGCTTCGAATTGAAAGAGTGCAGAGACGGCATGCAGGGGGCGCTGTTGCTCGGTTCATGGCAGCCGGATATCGTTCTGCTGGATATCAGGATGCCCAATATGAACGGCGTCGATTTCTGTCGGGTACTCCGTGAAAACGACGATACCAGCGAAGCCAAGGTAATAGTTGCCAGCGCTTTCCTGTCCCCGGAAATAAAGGAGGAACTCGAACTGCTGAAGGTCGACGCCGTTCTCGAAAAGCCGGTGCGCCTCGGCACTCTTGTCGCGTCAGTGCAGAAACTGGCAGATCTCCAATTGAAATAGAATAACTTCAAATGCGCTCAGCAATCAGCCTATTAATCGCGCTGTTCCTCTCTCTGCCGGCTCTGTGCCCGCCCGGGAATCCGCTGTCAATACCCTCGGTGCGGGTCCCCCCTGTAATTGACGGAACAGGCGATGATTCCTGCTGGGACAATGCGGCTGAATTATCTTTTCCGGGCACTGAAACGGGAGGTGGGGCGGTGGATTTGAAGATCTGTTTTTCCGAGAGCAGAATCTTCGTTCTCGCCGTATTCGACGCGGAAAAGGAAACGAGGACACACTCTCCCTGGCGCTGGGAAGCTTCCAGCCAGACATACTACTGCGAGAGTTCGGTTCGTGAAACAGAGTTATGCCTGCTTCTTTCCCCCTCGAAGAAACTCAAATCCGCGGACCTCTGGATATGGCGTTCCGCCCGGACAGACCCTTCCGGGCTGGCCGAGGATGCCGTAGTTACGGCAGCCGGCATTTCAGGGACAGATAGCGCAGCGCGATTCTCTGTGCGCTACGACACGGGCGAGTCGTGCTGGCATAGCAGGTATTTTGCGAAATTCGCCGGACCCGCCCTGCCCCGTTTCTACCAGAAAAAAGCTTCGGGCAGCCGCTCGGACGTCAGCGCGAAAGGAAGATGGGAAAACGGACGATGGACCGTCGAATTCGCCCGCAAGCTTGACACCGGGCATCCCGACGACCTGCGGATCCCGTCGAACGCCGTTTTCCATATTGGAGCCTTTATCTCCACTCCTTCCCGGGAAAGTCTTGCGGCAGCGGGCACCCGGCTCCTGTTCGTTCCCGAAAGAGTATCACCTCCGGAAGACTGGAGGGAAAAGCAGCCTTGAAAATAAACTACAGAACTTTGCGGAGACTGACATTCTCCATATATATTATCATAACCGTACTCTTCTGTTTTCTTCTGTACACACTGGGCAAAAAGGAGATAGAGAAAGCCCGTTCTTACACGGAGCTTGAGAAGGAGTATTTCGACAACCTTATC
>CAZGYO010000358.1:0-2707 GCA_964530455.1 uncultured Victivallales bacterium | reverse complement strand
TCTGCCGCGCCTGCGCTACCAACGCGGTTCACGCGGAGTTTTGAAACTGGCTCAATGGTTTGAAAATGGGTAATGGAATACACGAGACACACGAAAAATGGATGCAAAGGGCAATAGATCTTGCCCTCAATGCCTGGGGTCGGACGAGCCCCAATCCGCTTGTAGGCGCGATTGTGGTCAAAGACGGCGAAATTCTGGGTTCGGGCCGGCATCTGCTTGCTGGAGAAGCGCACGCCGAGGTGGAAGCCATAGAGGATTCGCTGAGTTCCGGAGCCTCACTGGAAGGCGCGACCCTTTATGTTACCCTTGAACCGTGTTCGACGTTCGGCCGAACGCCACCCTGCACTGAAAAAATTATATCTTCGGGTGTCGGAAAGGTAGTGATAGGTTGCGAAGACCGCAACCCCGCCCACCGGGGCAGGGGAATACAGATATTGAGGGACGGAGGTATTGAGGTTGCCTGCGGAGTGCTTGAAGAGGATTGCGTCTCTCTTAACGAGTCGTTTTTCCATTGGATAGAGACGGGGCGCCCTTTTGTGATCCTCAAGATGGCAACGACGCTCGACGGCTGTATCGCCACGGAAAAAGGGGAGTCGCAATGGATTACCGGAGAAGCCGCCAGGAAAAGGGTGCAGGAACTCAGAAAGTGGGCTGACGCAATAATGGTCGGCGGCGAGACAGCTCGGCGTGACAGGCCGTCTCTGACGGTTAGGGGCGAGGCCGGGTGGAAACAGCCGAGACGCCTGATCGCTACGCGTACGATGGATATTTGCGAAGTTCGCGGACTTCTTTCCGAATCGGGTCCTGAACCGGAAATCGTTTCCGCCGGCAACGCGGAACGGTGGGAGGGTTTTCTTTACGGTCTCGGGAGAGAAGATGTGACAGCGTTGCTGGTCGAGGGCGGAGGGGAACTTGCCGCGCAGCTTTTCAGTGCCGGCGCAGTCGACAGGATAGAGTTTCACATTGCGCCGAAACTTCTCGGCGGCCGCGGCAGCAGACGTGTTTTAGGCGGCGAATCTCCGATGGGCCTGGATTCCGCGATAGAGCTTGAGAACTGGTACTGGGAAGCTTTGGGCGATGATGTTATTGTAAGAGCGGTTCCGAGGAAAAAGAAGAGAAAATAAAACAGGCAGGGAATAGAATGTTTACCGGACTGATACAGACCCTGGGCGAGGTTACAGTGCCCATGCGGAAAAATGGAGGAGAGTTTCGCGTTAAGTGCGCGAATGGATTTGAAGACGCGGTCAGGGGCGAGAGTGTAGCCGTCAACGGGGTGTGTCTGACTTTGGAATCCGCTTCCGGCGGAGAACTTTCTTTTCACGTCCTCGGAGAGACGGCGGCGAAAAGCAACCTGCCGGAAATGGATCGCGGGGATTTCCTAAATATCGAGCGCGCTCTGAGAGCGGGAGACAGGATAGGCGGGCATTTTGTTACAGGGCACATAGATTTCACAGCGAAGATTGATGGAACGGGTTTCGCCGGTGCGGACAGGACGCTGACTGTTTTGTTTCCGGAAGACTATGCCGGGCATTTTGTCTGCAAAGGATCCGTTGCCATTGACGGTATATCGCTGACGATTGTTTTGATCGGCGATTCATCATTGAAGGTTCACATCATTCCCGAGACCTGGAAAGCTACCGCACTGCGTTACCGGAACAGCGGAGACCGTGTCAATATCGAGACGGATATGCTGGGAAAGTATGTGCTGAAAACCATTGCCGGCACGAGCGGGAAACGCGGAATCGGCATTGACGAGCTGAGAAATGCCGGGTGGGGGGTGTGAGCCTTTGAAACCCCGTTTCAAAACAGCAATGAGTATTGCCTCCCTGGAGGATAGTTCGGAGACTTTTACGGATATTGAGGCGTTCGGTGTTTTTGACGGCATAGAGATTGGGGGAGCTTTTTCTTGCCCGGGGATCTTTGGCGCTGATTCTGAAGAAGATTGTAAAATAAATGTACTGAACACGGTCTCGCTGTTCCCTTCGGCCCTCACGCGAAGCATAGCCGATCAGAACGATCCTATAGTAAAGGATTTTATACACAGTTTCGGGGAAACTATCCGCCTGGTCGAGTCCGATACGTTTTCGATGGACGTCGGATGGGACCGGGTGATAGGCGAACCCGAAGGCGCCGCCAGACGGATCTCGCTTCTGAAAAAGCTTGTCCCGCTTCTTTACAGATACCGGAAAAAACTCTGTTTTCCGCTGCGCGTGCCGGGCACGACGGTTGCAGAAAGCGCTTTTATCCTCGACAGAATCCGTGAACTCATGTTTGCGGGTTTCGCGTGCCGGCTGGACGTCCACCCGCATGAGAACGGGGCGGTGCCCCCGCCCGAGGACAGCTTTTCGAAGATCCTCTTCAATTTGCCCGTTCTAAGGATACTGTACGAGCCGGAAACCGGGAACCGGCTTGTGCCCGAACTGATTGTTCCCTATATTGAGATACTGAAAAAGACAGCGTTTAAAGGTACGCTGGTTTTCTGTCCGGCAGCTTCCAAAGCCGCTCGGCTGGAAGCTGAGGCTCGCGCCATTGCCCGCATGTTTCAGGAAAAATTGGGGCTGGCTCTCATAACAGCGCTTTAAACGGGCAAGTGGAGTGAGTTCAGCGAAAAAAAGCAGATCCGCCTGCTCGGCAGACAGAGCAGGCGCGTGATCACCGCTGCGGCGTAGGCGGCCCAACAGTCCATAGCTACAGCTTCAATCTGCCT
>CAZGYO010000357.1:0-2729 GCA_964530455.1 uncultured Victivallales bacterium | reverse complement strand
GCGAAAAGAATGAGGATGAAAGCAGGCACGATCTCCAGGTGCGGCGTGGAGAGTGCGCCGTCAACAGGAACAAGATGCATAGCCGCGGTATAAAATGGGATGAGTATCGCGAGAGCAGCCACGGCGCCTGAAGAAAATGATTTTCTGGAGAAATAGTTCCTGAACCCGCCGATAAGCGCGGAGACTGCGAGAAGCCCGAAATAGCTGTAGAGGGTTGCGTAGTCCAGCCTGAACTGGTCTTTTGCGACCCTGAGAGTTACCAGGGTTGCGCAGGCGCATACGAAGACGAATATGGACAGGGCCGCGAGGATACCGGCGACCTTGCTCAGCACGAAGACGGAGCGGTGCATGGGTTTGGACAGGAGTAGCGTGACGGTTCCGTTTTCAATCTCTCTGGTTACAGTCTGTGAGGAGCACAGGACGGCGGTGACCAGAACCGCGAGCAGGGTCGCCGCCATCGAACTGTCGATGACCATCTTAACCTGGTTTCTGAATGCGAATATCGATATCGAGGGAAAAATCCCGATCAGTCCGGCACATGAAAACAGCAACAGGAAGTAAAGGGGTTCGCGAAGAGATTCCCTTAACGTGTTTCTTGCTAGATAGTAGAAGTTCACATCGGCCGGACTATTGGATTATTTTGGCACGATATCCGTGTCTTTGATAAGGATAGGTTCTTCTTCTTCTTCTTCGACCATGATATCACCTGTCGGTGCAGGTTCATCTGGCTCTACGATGTCGAAATCTTTCGCGATTGGCCCTGCCGGGGGCGGCGGAGTCGTTACCGGCGGCAGTCTTTTCGCGGAACGTTTTTCCGGCTCGAAAAGTTTTCCGCTTTCAATCTGCCTGCTCAGACGCTTATAATCTTTGCGAAGATTCGACAGGTCGAGCATTTCCGATACGGTCACCGCTATTTCGTTCCAGTCTCTGTTTTTCACACGGATGACCGTCTGGGTATTGTCAATGCGCCCGACGTAGGATTCGGGGACAAAGTTTGAATCTCCGAGGACCAGAATCTGTTTAGCATTCGCGAACTTCACAAACCGCGAGAACTGCTCGTTCTCGACCTCCAGCGCGTTGCCTTTGGATGGCATGAAGAAAAGTTTCCCGCCTGGTTGCGCCGGAAGCAGAAGGATGGGCTGCCTTGTTTCGTGCTGGACAAGTTCCGCCATGAGCCTGGATTTAGTGTAGTTGCCGGTGACTATAAGTGTGATAACGTCCTTGTGCGGACCTCTGTAGGGGGTGATCCATTCAAGAAAACCTTCCGCCGCGACGTCCGCCGCGAAAAAAGCCGCCGCCAGCGCCGCGATAACAACGATTCTGCATTTTTTCATCATAAAATCCCTTTCTATGACAATTAGTAAAGCCGGGTTGTGGATTTTACGTTAAACCACGTTTAATTATATCTAATCTATAATGAAAAACGGAAAAATGCAACCCGGGAAAAGAAGCATATATGAAATTTAATGAATACGGGGGTCTTCAAAAGTGATAAAGCAGTTGATGAAAAGCGGTAGTTCGAGGGCGGCGCTGTTCATAAGCGGCAGCGGAACTAACGCCGAGCGGATACTCGAGTCGTATTCTGATTCCGGACAAACGGGCTGGACTCCGGCTGTGATAGTATGCGACAGACCCTCGAAAAGCCGCGCCCGCGAGATCGCCCGCGAATGGGATGTTCCTTTTATCGCCCACGACATACACGCTTTCTACAGGGAAAACGGCCTTGAAAGTATTTCGCTGGCAACTGAAGAAGGTCGGCGGACGAGAAGCAGGTGGACCGACGCTCTCAGGGAAAAGCTTTTGCCTTTCGGGCCCGACTTCGGAATACTGGCAGGTTTTATTCCGCTGACAAACATAACCGCGGATTTTCCTTGTCTGAACGTGCATCCCGGAGACCTGACTGTCGAGGCGGACGGCAAGAGGCTTCTGGTCGGTCTTCATGAAAGGCCGATTGAGACAGCGATCGTCTCCGGTCATGCAACGATGCGTTCGAGTGTCATCATCGCCCAAGCATATACCGGTTCGGGCGGCGAGATGGACACGGGCCCGATACTCGGAGTATCCGAAGCCGTGGACATTGATTTCAGGGGCGCGCTTGTTCAAGAACTTATGTCCGTTTACAAGGCGAGACCTTCCCGCAGACCCCGCGGTGGTTACGGCGACATGCTTCAGGAACTCGCACGACACAACCAGGAGATACTGAAGCGGAACGGCGACTGGACTGTCTTTCCTCCGGTTGTGCGCGATTTTGCTTCGGGACGTTTCGCTGAAGACGACGCTGGAAAACTGTTATACCGGGCTTCCGGAGAATGGGTATGTGTCAGAACAGTGGAATACTGCAGTGACGGAAGCGTCAATCCTATCAGAGTCTGATCTCAGATGCATAATTGCCAGGAACACGAAATTACGATTGTTCTCGACTCGCTTCGCAGCGCACACAATACCGGGAACATATTCAGACTGGCTGACGCGGTCGGCGCCTCTGAGCTGATTTGCTGCGGGACAACACCGTCGCCGCCGCACCCGAAACTTGCCAGGACGGCAATGGGTTCCGACCGGAATCTTCCTTCGAGGTATTTTTCGTCGGCATCCGAAGCGCTCGAGGTTCTGCGCTCGGAAAAAGGCTGTTCGGTTCTCGCCGTGGAGTCCGGACTCGGAGGGACCCCTGCTTTTGGTTACGATTACTCCTTCCCGCTGGTGCTGGTCTTCGGAAACGAGGCTCTCGGAAT
>CAZGYO010000356.1:0-2733 GCA_964530455.1 uncultured Victivallales bacterium | reverse complement strand
GCATGTTACCAGCTACCGACAGTATTTTCAGGAAGAAATAGTCAGTATCCCTGAATGTCAGCGGGCGGGTAAAATAAGCCATTAAAGTGCAGGTTAAAACCGGCCACTCAAAGAGGCATTATATTCTCTTCAAAAACTGAGGAGAATAAGATGTCAAATCAACTTGGAGTGGCAATGATAAACTCGATAATAACTTTGAAGAAGAACGACTTATCGAACCGTGAGATAGCCTCGCTACTTGAAATTAACCGCGGTACGGTGAATCGTTATGTAAAGCTTTACAATGAAAGTGAAAACCGGCCAAACCCGCCCGTCGGCTCTGTGGATGAAAACCAGCCAAACCCGCCCGCCGGCTCAATGTTTCAAAACCAGCCAAACCTGCCCGCCGGCTTTTCGGGTCCACCGAGTCTTTGCAAACCCTATGAAGATGAAATCTTGAAGAAGCTGGAACTGGGTTTGAGTGCTCAGCGCATTTACCAGGACTTGGTTTTGGAACACGCTTTTGAAGGCAGCTATGATTCAGTAAAAAGATATGTTCGTAAACTCATTCAACGTCACCCGCTTCCCTGTCGGCGAATGGAATGTGCGCCCGGAAAGGAGGCGCAGGTTGATTTCGGCCTTGGCGCGCCGGTTGTAACTGATGGTCGAAAAAGAAGAGCCTGGGTATTCCGTATAACGCTGAGCCACTCCCGAAAGGCTTACAGTGAAGCTGTTTACAGTCAGAGTACGGAGAACTTCATAAGGGCACTGGAGAATTCGTTCAGGTATTTCGGCGGAGTTCCGGAAACTCTGATTATAGATAATCTGCGTGCCGCGGTGAAGAAAGCTGACTGGTTCGAACCTGAACTCAATCCCAAGGTTTTAAGTTTCTGTGAACACTACGGAACAGTTATTCTTCCCGCGCGTCCCTATAAACCCGAGCACAAGGGCAAGGTGGAAAGCTCGATAAAGTACGTAAAGAACAACGCCCTGAAAGGCAGGAGTTTCCCCAGTCTTGCAGAGGAAAACCGCCATCTTCTGCACTGGGAGAAAAACACCGCCGACAAGCGTATTCACGGGACTACCAGAAAGCAGGTACAGGCAGCTTTTGATGATGAAAAATCTTTTCTGCGTGAACTTCCCGGGGAACTCTTTGAATGCTTCGAGGAAGGCAGAAGGAGAGTTCACAGGGACGGGTACGTTGAAGTGGAAAGGGCCTATTACATGGTGCCTGAGGAGTACTGCCAGAGGGAAGTTTGGGTGCGCTGGAACAATCGCACAGTCAGGGTGTTCAATAAAAAGTTCGATCAGATCGCCATTCATGCCAGGCAGGAGCCCGGACGCTTCAGCGATGTAAAAGAATTTATATCTGAAAAGAGAATATCGGCTTTTGAAAAAGGCGACTACTGGATAGTGAAAAGAGCCTCATACATAGGCCCTAACGCCGAGGCCTGGGCTCGCGCCGTGCTCAAAAACAGAAAACAGCAGGGAGTAAGACCGTTAATGGGACTAGTCTCTCTGAGCGGTAAATATAAGAGCAGCATCCTTGATAAAGCATGCGAAAAGGCGCTGAATATGGAGGCCTTCCGACTCAAAGACGTTAAATCATTCCTGAACACCGAACAAAGCCAGCCCAATTTCAGTTTCATGGATAAACATCCGCTGATAAGGGAAATGGACTTTTATGGAAACATTATCAAAAACAACAAGGAGGCGTAATGAACACAAATTTAAACGAAAAACTCAAGAAACTGAGGCTCTCGGGAATGAACACGAGCCTGGAAATCAGACTGCAAGAGGCAAGAACAAACTCCCTCGACTATGAGGAATTCCTTGAACTCGCCCTTCAGGACGAGTTGAACACAAGAGAAGACAGACTCATAAAAAGAAGGGTCAAGGCAGCGGCCTTCCCCGGACTCAAAACCCTCGACCAGTTCAACTGGAGCTTCAACAGCTCAATCAATAAAAAACTCATATTCGACCTGGCCTCATGCCGATTCATAAGAGAAGCAAAAGACGTGCTCTTTGTCGGGCCTCCGGGAACAGGTAAAACACACCTCGCCCAGGCCATCGGATACCAGGCAATCAAAAGCGGATTCAAAGTCTATTACAGATCGGTCTTCGACATGGTAAGAGACCTCATGAAAGAACAGATGCTTACCGGAGATGACAAAATTATGAAAAAATACCTCAAGCCGGATTTGCTCATCATCGACGACATGGGAATCAAACAGCTCCCGGACAGATCCGCCGAATACCTCTTCGAAATCATCATGAGACGATACGAAGTAAAATCCACAATCATGACCAGCAACAGGCCCATCGAGGAATGGGGGAAACTTATAGGCGATGTTCCCGCCGCCGGTGCCATTCTGGACAGATTCCTGCACCACGCCGAAATGTTTTCTATAACCGGTAAAAGCTACAGACTTAAAAACAAGTCAGAAAAACTGGAAAAAGAAAACGTTGAATAATCAAAAACACATGATATTTTTTTGAAATAACTGGCCGGTTTTAACCCGCCCGCAAGTGGCCGGTTTTAACCTACCCGGTGACACATTGACGGAAACGGCCTGTCTTCATCTGTCAAGATACGGGTACGAAAACTGTAAGATTCCCCGAATGAATTAAAGGCTGTTCATTTTTTCAAATCGTAGAAATTAAATACAAATAAGCGGTCTTTTTTTTGACTTCAAGAGCACATCCATGAGCTTATTAATTTATATATGCTTGTAAGCAACATCATAGTTCACC
>CAZGYO010000355.1:0-2740 GCA_964530455.1 uncultured Victivallales bacterium | reverse complement strand
CAAACGCCCGCCTTCCCGGTTGGTCGGTCTCCTGAAGGATGTCCGTTCCCGTAATGTCAGAGGGCATAAGGTCCGGCGTGAACTGGATTCGCTGAAAATCCAGGTGCATCAGCTCCGATATCGAGTGGACCATCAGCGTCTTGGCCAGACCGGGCACGCCCATGAGAAGAGAGTGCCCCCTGGCAAGCATGCAGATTATCAGTTTTTCCAGGACATCGCCCTGCCCGTGGATAACCCTGGCAAGCTCGCTACGGATATTCTCGTATTTCGACCTCAAATCCTCTATCGCCTGAACATCGTTTTTGTCGGGGGATGGATTATCACTCATGAATACACCTTTTGTTAAGGATATGTTACATAAACAACTTCTTGTACAGGAGCGGCTCAAAACGGCAACGCAGTCTGCACCAGGCCCTGTTCAAAATTCGAACCCAGGAACCAAACCTGGCACAACAAATTTGTAAATCAGAGAGCCGGAATCAGTGTATTATAGTGTCGAAAGAGCGAGTATACCAATACACCGGGCCAATTGATCAAGGCTAAAATCAGAAGTTTTCGCGGCCACACAAGAGTCCCGGTTGAATTCTTCAGAAAAAGCATTCGATTTCAACGCGGTTCACGCGGAGTTTTGAAACTGGCTCCTCATGTTCCCTCCGAATCAGTCGGCGCTGTAGCAAAGTACGTCGACCAGCCCATGCTTATCGCGCAGTATAAATATTTCCTGAATTCCGTCAGAGTCCAGATCCTGGATTATTATCTTGAGCTTGTTCGAGAGGTTTTCGCCCTCGGCCCATATAATCTTGCCTTCTTCATCAAGTATAAGCGCCCCGATATCCTTTTCCGAAAAAGCCCCTATCGGCAGAAAGGTCAGAAAACCTTTTTTCCCTTTGGCATAGGTAATCTCGTTCCTGAAAAGAGCGCCGGTGAACGGATCATCCTCGGCGACCGGCATCAGATCGACCGGGTTCTTGACAGTCTCGAACTTCTTGTCTACATAGTATATCCCTTTACGCATTATCTGCTGTTCTCCAGTCGGGTTCTCCTTGAAATAGAATTTAAGCCTGCCATCCTCTATTGTGCATTTCTCGTAGTCCCCGGATATCCTGACAGTATCTTTCAGTGAATAAAGGTCCACCTTGAAATCAGGACTCATAAGTTCCTTTATATCAGTCAGTCCGCCCCCCTTGTCATAGATGCTCGTTGTTATCGCAAACGGCACGATTCCCGGTGGGTCTGGCGCGTCCTTGACCGTGATTTCGAAACTGCCCGAATTGTCCTCTATCTTCAGAGAAGGGTAGATCTCACGCATCCTCTCTATCATCTTCGTCGTCCCGTAGTCGATATGGCCGCTTCTGCTTGCGCGGTGTTTGTATGTGACTTTCAAATCCTCTCCGGCAAATAACTGCGCTGAGCACAATACCAGCGCTAAATAGAAAAATTTTTCGGCACAGACGCGGAGTCTTGAAACTGGCTCCCTGGCCTTCATTTCTATCTCTTTCGCTTTCGTCCACTTTAACCTGAAAAAAAAGTTGCCGCGGCGCGCCTTGGATTTATTCTTATTTTGCATTTTAACTGCTTCATTTAGGTTTAAACCTGCCGAGATACGGCAGATTTCCGTAGAACTCATTATAGAGCCGGTTTCAAAAAACCTCGTTCCGGTACGTGCCTCCCATAAGATCCTTCAGTTCCTGCAACGTGATGTCCTTCTCGATACTCAGCGTTCTAATGATGTCCCCAAGGGATATCACACCCGCAAACTCCCGGCCGTCAAGAACCGGAATATGCCTTATCTTGTGTCTCTTCATCACCGCAAGGATGTAGTCCACGTTGTCATTAACCGTCGCCACGATCATGTCCCTGGTCATTATGCCGGATACAGGTTCCTGAAGTACCTCGCCCCCTTCAGCGCAGCGGCGAATGATGTCGTGCTCTGTGACAATCGCGCAGTATTCCGGCAGCGAACCCTCGGGATTGCTCACCAAAAGGGATCCGGCCTTGTAATCCGAAAGAAGCATGCACGCTTCCTGAAGCGTAGAATCCGGATTAACCGAATAGACTTCACTCCCGTTATCCTTCTCGGCGATGATCTTGCTGAGTTTCATTCAGTTACTCCCTTTCTTGTTTTCAGAAAGCTCTCTCATGTCCTTTTCTATTATATCCACAAGGTCGGCGCATGTTCCGGAAAGCGCAAGAGCCAGTTTGTCCGGCGCGTATTCCTTCAAAGGCGTGCTCAACCTGACCGTCCCCCCTCTCTCCTGCCCGGACTCGGTATCCTTGAGAGTGTAGTCGACCAATAACACTGCCTCTTTGCGCAGCAAATCCATTTCAAACACATGTACTTTACCTCCCAGTTCAAATTCACAGGTTCCTGAACCAGCGCCAGGCGAGGCGAAAGCCAGATGCAGGTAGCGAGTGAGAAGCCGTTCAGGTGACATTGTCCAGCGGTTGTATTCGTCGTTGACAAGTTCGTTGCCCTCCATGCGGATCACCATCCGACCCTGGTACGGGCCGCCCATCAGAAAAGGCAGAACATCCACACTGTAACCCGACTCCAACGCAGGAGGAACAGTAAGACCGTAATACCGGGTCGGGGTATATGGTTCAGCGCGAAACAAACAGCCGCATGCAAGAAGAACGGCGCAAACGCACGGGATAATACTTTTTATACGCATATGAAACCTGTTTTAAAGTTTTGATGCTTCAAGCTTAATTAGACGGTGCTCGAAAAGTGTTTTCTGTC
>CAZGYO010000354.1:0-2804 GCA_964530455.1 uncultured Victivallales bacterium | reverse complement strand
CAGACCTGGCCAATCTCAGGCAGGATGGTTACCTTGAGGATGCGGATATTTTTTTGTGGGCTGACGCATCCGGCGGAAAAGGCAAACTTGAATACATCTATTGCCCGGGCCTGACGGAAACCGATCCAGTGGAAATGATGCTCGCGGCCGATGTCAAGCCGCTCGGCGGAAAAAGGGTCGTGCTGTTCATCGACGGTCACGTCGAGACTTTAACGGACTCGGAGTTTATGAAAAGGGCGCGGAAACAGGAATGGAAGCTTCCGGGAAGAAGCATTTCGCCCGATAAAGTCGCGGCAGATATAAAAAAGAAGGTCGCCGAACTCGTGAAACGGCTCGGAGACGATGACTACGAGGTACGCGAAAATGCAACGCGCGAACTGAAGAAGATGGACCCCGATGGGCATGCCGCTCTTCAGCGCTACCTCGACCACGAAGACCCTGAAGTCAGATTCAGGGTCAAGGATATACTTGATAACTGAACAAGAGAGTTAGTTTCAAAATCCCTCGGCCACGGGAAGTTTTTAAATTCGTGGATCCGTGAGATTTCCCCAGCGGTGCGGGTGCGAAGCTGTTCAGCTAAAAAAAGCAGTTGCCGCAGCGTGCCGTGGCTCTCAGGATAAACGGACTCAGCGCAAATGAGTAAAGACAAGAAATATCGAGCCGACCGGCTTCTTTGCGAACAGGGCCACGCCGAAAGCCGTGAACAGGCCAAACGCCTGATTCTTGCCGGAAAGGTCAGAGACCATCCCGACAGACGGGTGCTGAAACCCTCGCTGATACTTTCGGCGGATACTCAACTGATCGTTGAGGAAGGGTTGAAGTACGTGAGCCGGGGGGCTCTTAAGCTCCAAGCTGCTCTGGATGCGTATTTGCCGGACCTCTCTGGACTGACTGCGCTGGATATCGGCGCTTCCACCGGAGGCTTCACCGACCTGATGCTCCAGCGCGGAGCCTCCAGGATCTACGCAGTGGATGCAGGACACGGACAGATGCACCAGCGCCTGAGAGACAACCCCCGCGTCGTCTGCATGGAAAGAAAGAACGCACGCTACCTCTCGGCAGAGGATATTCCTGAAAAAGCCGATCTCTTCACGATGGATGTCTCCTTTATTTCCGCCACGCTTCTGCTCTCCCCCGTCGCAGCCTTGCTTAAACGCGGCGCATGGGGCTTCGTCCTCGTCAAACCTCAGTTTGAGGCCGAAAGAAAAAATGTCGGGAAAGGTGGGGTCGTCCGCGACCCTGATATCAGACAAGCATGTATACTGAAAGTCGCGGATTGCGCTGAAAATCTTGCGCCACCTCTCAGAAAAATCGATATTATGCACTCTTCCGTCAAAGGACCAAAAGGAAATGTAGAATCCATACTTGTCTTGAAAAGCGATCCCCCTACGGCGGGAGTGCGGCCCGGCAATTGTTTTTTTTAGGATAAATATACGGGTATCAGTTCAGAGATTTTTTACAGAGGGATGCCTGTGTCTTTCTGGAACTTGAAAAGTTCCTCTTTCAATGAATATTTGCATTTGAGCGTTGCAAGCGATTTTTATTCTTTTTCAGGTTGACAGCCATGTCGGAAATATTCGAAAAAATATCAGGGGCACTTGAGGGGCGCCGTGAACGGGGACTTTTCAGGGAAGTTCGCGCAGTTGAGTATCTTTCTGCCAGGGAATGCGTTATAGGTGGCAGAAAGTGTATAGATTTCTCTTCGAACAACTATCTGGGGATATCCGGACGTCGTGAACTTGTCGAGGAATCCGTCAGGTGGACTGAAAAATACGGGACGGGGTCACGTGCTTCCCGGCTGGTCAGCGGGACATGCCCCGTGTATCAGCACCTGGAGGAAAAGATCGCCGAATGGAAAGCAACGGAGTCGGCGTTGTTTCTGGGATCCGGTTTCATGGCGAATACAGGAATAATTGCTGCGTTGGCCGACAGGAAGACCGCGATTTTCGCGGACAAGCTGAACCACGCGAGTCTGAACGACGGATGCCGCCTGTCCGGCGGGGATTTCCGGCGTTATCCGCATCTGGATATCGGGCGATTGCGGAAAATGCTGGCTTCGAGCGGAGTCGGGAGCAGACTGGTGGTTTCCGACACTGTCTTCAGCATGGACGGCGATATCTGCGATGTTCCTGACATTTCACAAACCGCCGTTGAATCGGGCGCGATGCTGTATCTCGACGATGCCCACGCTACCGGTGTTCTGGGGGAAAAGGGAAGGGGGCTCGCGCACGGCGGGATTGCGGATATCTGTATGGGAACATTCAGCAAGGCAATGGGTGGTTACGGCGCCTACGCCGCCGGGTCTGCAGAAATAATTCAGTACCTGGTAAACATGTGCGGGTCGTTCATATACAGCACGGCGCCGCCGCCGGCGGTTTTCGGAGCCGTCTCCGCCGCTGTCGATCTTGTCCAAACACCTGAATTCGACGAGAAGCGCCGGGTACTTCTTGAAAAATCGGCTGAATTGCGCGGGAGACTCGATGCGTCGGGATTTGATACCGGGCACAGCAAAACGCCGATTATACCGTTGATACTGGGTTCTGAGGAGGCAGTTCTGCGAATATCGCGCAATCTGCTGCAGGATGGCATATTTGCCGTGGCGATCCGGCCCCCGACAGTCCCGAAGGGCACTGCGCGCATCAGAATATCTGTGAATGCCGAACACACCAAATCGGATTTCGACAATCTAGTTTCGTCGCTTGAAAAGCACGAGAATCCGTGAATCCTCTCCTCCCTTCTTAGCTTCCATAAATGAAATTGGGCAAATAGTCGTGGATTGCGCTGTCCGCATGCATAAGAAGCAG
>CAZGYO010000353.1:1291-2811 GCA_964530455.1 uncultured Victivallales bacterium | reverse complement strand
TAAAACGCTTTTTACTGACTTTTTTTGAGGCTGAGTTGAGGCTAAAAATTTTGCCTTTTTGTAGCCAGTAAAAAGATGTAAAAAAGAACAAAATCTCGCTTGACATTTTTTCAAAAAAAGTTATTTTAAGGCTGTCGGGTTAAAAATTGGAAAGGGTGTAGACAGTAAAATTTGAAAAATTTTACTGCGTGAACAGCCTCAACTTGGGGTCGGTAAAAACCGATTTTCGTCATTTGTTCGCGTGCTGCGAACAGGAATAATCAGCTTCTGGAGATGCGCGCGAGTCCGATTCCGTGTTCTCCCGCACATCTGTATGCCAGGTAGGTGAGGTTTTCGTCGGTGAAGACGAAGGGATTCCTCAACAGGAGGGACGGCCCGATGATCGGGGAATCCTGCGGTCTTTGGATTTTCAGCACAGTTTACCTCACGGTGATATCGAGTCGCACCTCGTCGCTTTCTCTGTAACCTATTCTTATGGCTTTAGCGCAGACGGTGTGTTTCCCGGGTTCAAGTGATATGGGCCCCGCGTAAAGTTTCCAGTGCGCGCCGTTAGCGTCTATTCTGTAGGCGATAGAAGCACCCTGTGTTGGGCAGTGCAGGTCTATTGCGGCCGGCGCTTTCGCGTCCATTTTTCCGTCTACCGGTATCTGTCCGCATTCGTCTCCGGAAAAAAGGATAAAGCGTGGATAAGCGGTGTCCGGCTGTTTTCCGTCGGGGTACCATTGGCGCAGCATCTCTGTTTCGGGGATCTCGCCCATATCGCCGACCTCGTCGATCCACTCGTCGAGAGCTTTACGGAGTCTTTCAAGGTTTTCCTTGTGTGCCGGATCGGAAGCCAGGTTATTTATTTCCCATGGATCGTTTTCCGTGTCGTATAGTTCTTCCGCGGGTCTGCTTTTGCGGAACATCAGTTTTTGCGGTCCTTCTTCCAGCCCGTCTTCCAGGTTCAGGCGCCACATTTCCTCCATAATAGGATGCTTGTTGCGGTACGGGACCCAGATCAGGTATGGAAGTTCGGGCCTGTAGTGTCGTATGTACTTGTAGCGCTTGTCACGGACGGCACGGATCATGTCGTAGGCTTCGTCGTAGCGGTCGCGTGTCGCGAACACGTATTCGCGTTCGCTGTCTTCGGCGTTTCCGAGAAAGGCTTTTCCCTGGATATGCCGTGGAATGTCTATGCCGCATATCGACATCACCGTCGGCGCCAGGTCGATCGTGCTGACCAGCCTGTCGCTGATTGTTCCGGGATCAATCTTTCCTGGCCATCTGACGATCATGGGTATATGTATGCCCGAATCGTAGGGCCAGCGTTTTCCGCGCGGCATGGGGCCGTGGTCGCTCCAGTGGAATACCACGGTGTTCTCCAGAAGGCCGTCTTCTTCGAGCTGTTCGAGAAGTTCGCCGAGTATTCCGTCTGCCGTCTCAATGTTTGTGTACATCCTGGCCATGGCCTGGCGCACTTTCGGCGTGTCCGGGAAATACGGTGGAAGCTCCATTGAATCCGGGTCAAAGCTGTACTC
>CAZGYO010000353.1:0-1281 GCA_964530455.1 uncultured Victivallales bacterium | reverse complement strand
GCTGTACTCCTGCTTTCGCGGGACCCATGCCTCTTCGTTTACCGTCTTCTCGCGGAAATGTTTTATTTCCCACATCCCGCTTTCGTGTGTCATTGTGGGGTTGAAAACGGCGAAGAACGGCTGGTTCGGGTCGGGCCTGTTCCGCCAGTGGGCTGTATCACTCAATTCGTCCCATGCAGTGCATGGCGGCTCGAACTGGTAGTCGGTCTTGACGTTGTTGGTGCAGTAGTAGCCTTCGGCGCGCAGGTATTCCGAAAAACATTTAACGTAGTGCGGAATCACCGCCGAATATGGAGTGGGCACTTCGGGAGTCGCTTTGTTTCTATGCGTGGTGCGCATATGGTGTGTTCCGATGGAAGTCGGGTACATGCCGGTTATGACGGCGGAACGCGCCGGCGCGCAGACACCGGCGGTTGAAAAGGCGAGGGGCCAGCGGCAGCCTTCCGATGCCAGTTTGTCGAGGTTCGGTGTCCTGGCAACTTTGTCCCCGTAGCAACCGTAGAAAGGGTTGGTGTCTTCGAATGACACCCAGAGGATGTTCGGTTGTTTTGCGTTTTTCATGGCATCTTTAATCTGGTTTTGGTTTATGTTTGTGTGCGGATTCGGTAAGCCCCCGCTTTTCGGCGTTTTTTTTTAATTGGCTCCATTATTTATCGGGGTTGGCGAGAGGCGCTTCGTAGTGGAAAAGGCGCCAGTATTCGCGGTCCCAGTCGTACGGGGTGAAGGGGTCTTTTCCCGGATCATATGATTCCGGAACTACTCCATAGCGCTTCATTTCGCGCAAGTATCCCTTGTTCGGCTTGAAGGTGTCGAACTCGAAGCTTGTGATGTCGTTTATCAACCATTCGGAAGTCTTCGAAATGCTCTCAAACAGTTTTATATACTCGGGGTCCTGTTTTGTCCTGAATATGTTCGCGGGCGGAGCATCGGTTTTGCGGTCGATCTTTCCGTCCGCTTTTTCTTCGCGACATATTCCGAGTCCACCGGCCTCCTTTGAGAGGGGGGCGAGGAGCATCAGGGATTTTTCGGGCCGGGTAAGGTTGAAGCAGTGTGGCGCGAAGGAGTTTTTATAGTCGATTTTTCCTCTTTTTAAACGAGGTTTATGGCATGAAAAACAACGTGTTTCAAGCACCTCTTTTTCTACGAAGCGGTAGTAAACCATTCCGTTGCCGAGCGATCCGTATGTTCCCGAGTAGGCGGCGCCTGCATCAATCCATGTCTTCAGCATTCTGAGTTCTTTTTCATTGGCCTTGACGCCGTGGTGTCCGCCTTTGAACATCG
>CAZGYO010000352.1:0-2838 GCA_964530455.1 uncultured Victivallales bacterium | reverse complement strand
CTGGACAGTCTTCAAGTGTCTCAGCCCCGACCCCGACGTGGTTCACTGAATATGTCCCGAAAGACTACAGGACGAACAACGGGAAGGTATTGACATGTCTGATGACAAGGAACAGGATCTTACAGGAAAAATAGTTTCGCTCTGCAAGCGCAGAGGTTTTATATTCCACAGTTCTGAAATTTATGGATGCATAAACGGTTTCTGGGATTACGGACCGTACGGTGTCGCTCTAAAACGCGCTGTAGAGTCCGCGTGGTGGAAAAATATGGTTGAGACCAGGCCCGACGTGGAGGGACTCGATTCCTCCATAATATGCCATCCGAGAGTGTGGCACGCTTCCGGTCATGTGGACCAGTTCAGTGATCTGATGACGGACTGCCTGAAATGCCGGACGCGCCACCGTACTGACCAAATGGAGGACAGCTCGAAATGCCCGGCTTGCGGTTCCACGGAACTTACCGAAGCCCGGGAGTTCAACCTGATGATGAAGACACATGTAGGTCCGGTTTCAGACGATGAGCATATAGCTTATCTGCGGGCCGAAACCTGCCAGCCGATATTCGTGGATTTCAATTCGGTAAGAATTGCAACGCGGCAGAAGCTTCCTTTCGGAATAGCGCAGATAGGGAAGGCATTCAGAAACGAGATTACGCCCAGGAATTTCATTTTCAGATCCAGGGAGTTCTCTCAG
Organism: uncultured Victivallales bacterium; assembly: GCA_964530455.1. Classification (GTDB taxonomy): domain Bacteria; phylum Verrucomicrobiota; class Lentisphaeria; order Victivallales; family CAZGYO01; genus CAZGYO01. The sequence continues at coordinate 2,147 of CAZGYO010000352.1, read as the reverse complement.
ATGGAGATGGAGTTCTTCTGCGGCGAAGAGGATTCGATGCGGTGGTTCGAATACTGGAAAGTGGAACGACTGAAATACTACCGGGATATAATGGAGTTCTCGGACGACGAGATCCGTATCCATGAACACGGTCCTGACGAACTCGCGCATTACGCGAAAGCCGCTCTTGACATTGAGTTTCTCTTTCCGTTCGGATGGGGCGAGCTTGAAGGCGTACACCACAGGGGAACCTGGGATCTTGCACGGCACCAGGAATTCTCCGGTGAGCCCATGGAGTATTTCGACCAGGAGAAGGGGGAAAAGTATATCCCTACATGCGTCGAGACCTCCGTGGGAGTCGACAGGACGATATTGGCGCTGCTCTGCCATGCCTACGACGAAGATACAGCCGAGACCAAAAAGGAAGGCCGGGAAAAAGACACACGCGTTGTCATGCGTTTCCCTGCGAAAATCGCGCCCGTGCAGGTTGCCGTCCTGCCTCTGGCAAAAAAACTTGCGGAATCGGCAGGGAAAATCGCGGAAGACCTGGTCGAGAGCTTTAGGACGGAGTTCGATGTGACGGGAAGCATCGGCAAGAGATACAGGCGCCAGGACGAGATAGGCACACCTTTCTGCGTAACATTCGATTTCGATTCGCTTGAAGACCGAAAAGTGACTGTCAGGCACAGGGACTCGATGGATCAGGATCGCGTTGAAATCGACCGGTTGCGGAGCTATATTGACCGGCATCTTAACACCAGTAATAAAGAGGCGTAATAATGCCCGAGATGAAATGTCCCAAATGTGAGAATTCCACGCTTGAACGGAAGAGCTTGAATGATGTTACCGTGGACGTGTGCCCGGTCTGCAAGGGTGTCTGGCTCGGCAAAGGTGAACTTGACATCATTACGCATCCGCACGAGGGGAGTCTCGAATACTGCTCGACTGAACTGATCGAAGAAGACAGAAGGACAGAGTATATCTGCCCGGAATGCGATGCCGACTCGAGGCTCAGCAGGGTCAATTTCGTGGAGTATTCGGACATTCTCATGGAGACATGCCGCGAATGCCACGGCATATGGCTCGATAGAGGCGAACTGGATGCCATAAACGCAGAGGTCGATAAACTCAACGAGATCGAAGAGACCTGGCAGCATAAGATAATGGTATTCCTGTCGAAGCTCCCGTTTTAGCGCATATTCTAAGAGCCAATTTAAAAACTCTCCGTGGCGCATGCCGTGCCTCCGCGCCAACCCCTTGGGCGGCCACGGAGAGTTTTAAAATTGGCTCCCTAATCGGAAATTATTAAGCAATGCTTGAAGACGTGTTTAATTACGTTTCGGATGTTTTCATTCTTACGGGTACCCACCTTGTGCTCTTTTTCCTTCCGCCGCTGCTGCTTGCATGGATCATGAATGCGACTGCTGCCGCAGCGGAGAAACGCTCGGTACAGGTTTTCGGCATAAAGGCGCACACCTGGCTTTTCAGTCTTACGGGGACGGTCGTGCATGAGTGTTCACACGCTCTATGCTGCCTTGTTTTCGGGCACAGAATAACAGAAATGCGGCTTTTTGAAAACGACCCGGATACCGGTACCGCCGGCTACGTGAACCACAGCTATAACCCGAAGAACCCGTACCAGGTCGCCGGAAATTTCTTTATAGGGCTGGCGCCTGTTTTCATAGGCGCGACTCTCATCTACGCAGCTTCTGTCATGCTGCTGGATTTTCCGTTGCCCGATTTTAAAGCCGGGGAGGGGGCGGTGGACGGTGCGCGGCTGTTTTCACAAATGCTGAAGATACTGCGCGTCTCGCTTAAGGATATGCTGGATAAACTCTTCCTTATGAAAAACCTTAAAGACTGGCGATTCTACCTGTTCCTCTACCTGGCGTTTTCCGTGGGAAGCGGAGTCACACTCAGTTCAGAGGACATTAAAGGCGCGGCGAAAGGTCTGGCATGTATCCTTGTTCTGCTTCTGCTGTTCAACATGGCGACGTACTGGAAGGACGATCTGTTTTCCCGTTTCGCCATCGCTTGCGGAGGCGTAATGGGGGCTTTCTACGCTGTGATCATACTGGCGCTCGCGATGAACGCAGTCTTCTCTCTTGCCATGGAAGCCGTGATCCGGCTTGCATTTGAGAATCGTAAATAATTTCTGACTTGTGTTG
>CAZGYO010000351.1:0-2841 GCA_964530455.1 uncultured Victivallales bacterium | reverse complement strand
TTGAGAACGTGGATATACTCGCCTCACTGCGCGACAACCAGGTACTGCTCATGGACATGTTCGACAGGCCCGGATGGGTAGAGCAGAAGCTTCTTGAGATCAACGAGGTCTGGATTGAAGCCTACAGCAGGATATATGATATAATCTCGCTTTCAGACGGCAGTTCCTGTTTCGGCGCGTTCCAGGTATGGGGCGACGGCAGGACAGCTAAAGTCCAGTGCGACGCTTCAGCGATGTTTTCTCCGGAGATGTTCGAACGTTTTGTGGTTCCCACGCTTTCCGAACAGTGCGAATGGCTGGACCACAGCATATTTCATCTTGACGGTCACCAGTGCATATGCCATCTGGACTATCTTCTCGGAATCGAAGCTCTCGACGCTATAGAGTGGACCCCCGACCCCATGGTGCCCTCCGGCGGCAGCCCCGAATGGTACGACATGTACAGAAGGATACTTGAGGCCGGCAAATCCGTCCAGGCAATAGGAGTCGAGCACCGGGAAATTGAACCTCTTCTCGACGCGGTGGGTACGCAAGGAATTTATGTGATGACTAATATAGACACGGAACAGGATGCGGAAACGGTATCACGGATCGTGGAAAAGTATCGGTGATAACTAATCTAGCACACTGTAAAACTTTAAAGTTCGCATAATTTAAAATATACAACGCACTATCAGGCTGTCGGGCTTTGTCCGGTTATATTTTAATGGTAAGAGCCAGTTTCAAAACCTCGCGTGAACCGCCTTTGGGGAGCGCAGGCTCGGTAGCACTTTTGCGACTGTATGGATAAAACACAGAGAGGAAAAAATGTTTATACATATCCCCCCCACCCTTGCCACTTCCATGCCGGTATATGCGTTCCGTCAGAGCGACAGCGTGGGCAAAGCGATTGTCATCCTTCTGCTTATAGGATCGGTGTTCACCTGGACCATAATGATCGAGAAAGGCCTTGCTTTGTACAGGGCGAAACAGGCGACGATAGATTTTTTCCGGCTTTTCAGAAACAGCGGCAACCCTCTGAAGATACTTCACCGGGCGCTTGAGAACCAGAGCCCGGTTTCAAAGGTGTATCAGAGCGGGGTATCGGAACTCCTGGACATGTGCGGTGTCCCGGTGGAACAGGCGGATCTGTACGGTTCCTCGCGTTATCCTGAAAAGGATCTGAGCTCGGCGGAAGTCGAGACGATCAGGAGCAGTCTTGAACGTGCCGTCGCCGATCAGATACTCCGATTGGAGGACAGGATCGGGCTTCTGGCAACCGCAGTCAGTGTCAGCCCTTTTTTTGGCCTCTTCGGTACGGTATGGGGGGTGATGAGGGCTTTCTGCGGGATGGCGCAGCAGGGAAACGCGGACATAGGCGCTATAGCCCCCGGGGTCAGCGGGGCGCTCCTGACGACGGTTGTCGGCCTGCTTGTCGCGATACCATCCCTTATAGGTTACAACCTTCTAACCAACACCATACGCCAGTTGACGGTGTACATGGACAATTTCGTGGAGGAGTTCATGGTTTGCGTAAGGATTGTTCAGCACGAGAACACAGATAAGGAATAGGGCGGAATATTATGGCACGGCGCAATACAAGGTCGCAGCTTCAGACTATCAACGAGATAAATATGACACCGTTGATAGACCTGACATTTCTGCTTCTTATTATCTTCATGATAACTGCGCCGCTTCTCCAGTTCAGCCTGGATGTGAGTCCGCCTGAGATGAACGCTGATCCGATTACCGAGGAGAACAGCCGCGTGGTTGACCTGAACAGGAAAGGGGAGCTGTTTTTCGATGAAAGGAAGGTGTCTCTGAAAACGCTCACAGAGGAACTCGCGGCGGTCCACGGGACGAATCCCGCGGTTTCCGTCCTTATAAGGGCCGACGGGGAGCGTCGGTACAACGAGGTGATAAAACTGATGCGGGCGGTCAAGGACGCCGGTATCAGCAGCGTATCCCTTGTGACTTCGGCGGAGAACTGAATATGGATACTGTGAGACTTGACTTTGATGCGGGAATACTGAGATGACAAGAAACGATATATGGCACAGCGAGGTGGATTTCAACACGAACGACGGTCTTCTGACCGAAGGGCAGCGCCGTCGCATCCTGTTTTCGGTGACGGCGGCACACCTGCTTCTGATCGCCATTCCGGTTATATGGATGTTTGTCGAGATGCTGTTTTTCAGCAGGCCTGAGCTAATGCGCGTGACCCTTGTGGAGTCCCGGGGTTCAGTCTCCGATAATTCGGTTTCACCTCCGGACGGCTCCGAGAGCTTCGAGAGCCCGCCGCTTCCCGCGGAACCTTCTCCGCCGAAAGACACGAAACCCGCATGGAAAGCCCGCAGGGCCGAAGACATCACGGTATCGCGGAAACTTGCAAAGCCTTCCCGGGATCCCGCCGTGACTGTTTCTTCGGACGATATCGAGAAACGGCTGAGAGAAAGGATTGACAGGCAGATGCACGTGACCGGTTTGTCCCCTGCCGGGACAGTCTCAGCGGGATACTACGAGAAAGTGGCGGCTTACCTCTACAGGCTGTGGAACCAGCCGACCAGGTCCGAACTGGGGGGCGCGCGCCCGGTGACACACGTGCGAATATCCGTAACCGCTTCGGGCGCCGTCAAAAGCGCGGAGATAAGTTCTGGAAGCGGAAACATTTCAATGGACAAGTCCATCGAAAAATTGCTTTCCCGGCTCTCACGGCTTCCGAGCCCCCCCGACGGCGCCATGCAGATAGATGTGGCGCTCGAGATCGTCGACTGATACCCCCGCATGAATCGTCTTGTTCGCATTCGTTTTTTTTACCACGAAGGACACGAAGAGCACGAAGGATTACAGAACGAAACGTTT
>CAZGYO010000350.1:0-2846 GCA_964530455.1 uncultured Victivallales bacterium | reverse complement strand
TTGCGCCTTGACAACCCGGGCTTAATGGGTGTTGGACCGGAATGCCGCATAAACTGATATATATTAGCATATGCGCCATGGAAAGCAAACTGATGCTGAAAAATCAGTTTTTGGACGTGAAGGAGTTCTCCTCAATAAGCGAATTTCGCAAAATGAGCCTTAGGGACAAGCGATAGTTCCCCTGTGACCCAGCAGTTGTATCGTCGTGTAGGAGGGATATTTATGCCGGGATACAACTGATCCGTTATAACCCAACCGATGACAGGTGAGTATCCGAAACCTTACGGCAGACTCTGGATGCGTTTTCGAAATTATTCCGCGACGCGTATTCCGAGAGAAAACGCAACGCTTATATGGCCGTTTTCGACGCGGTAGAGTATTCGGTTGCGCCCGGCGTTGAATCTGACTTTCCTGAACCCTTCATCCATTTTCCAGCCCTTCAGCTTGTCCCCGCTGATCCAGACGGGCATATCGTTGAGCCAGACATTACTTTTATCGTCGCTGCCCATTGCCAGCCAGAGTTCGGCAGGTCGATCCATGTAGATTTCCGTGTACGCGTACCATATTCCGTACTCCTCGGGATTGGCTGGCACGACGCGTGGCTGACGGCTCTGTCTGAACTCCCACTTGATGCGTCTGCCGTTCTTTCCGATGTATGTCGCATCAAGGTCAACCACGGTTTCCGGCGGAAACTTTTTCTTCAGGTTCAAGCGCATCGGATTAGGGAAAGGACCTATCGTATACCAGGTATCGATAAACATCCACTCGACAGGCAGGCCGTCCGCCCTGAATCTTCTTGCCAGAGCGATATTTTCAGGGTCGATCCTGAACCCGGTGCCCGCAGCGCTTTTCTTGCTTTTGAACGGGATTACCGGTTTATCTTTTTCCCTGTCCTCCGCCGTAAGGTCTCTGATATCAACTTTCGGCACAGGCATGAAGGGCGTAAGATCCTTGGCCTTTTCGGTCTCGCTCTCTTTGGCGCGTTCGGCCAGCAGCTTCATCTGTTCCTTCCGCTCAACTCCCTGCTCCATCTTCTTCATGTTTTCAAGTTCTTCCGGAGTAAACTTTTCTTTCTGGACGATTTCCTCGAGTTTAACTTCACGCTCTTCATGATGAGCGGCAATCTCCTGCTGAACCTTCTCAATTTCCAGAAGCAGTTTTGTTGTGAGTTCGATCATTATCTCGATCTCTTTCTTGACCTTGTTCACTTCATGCTCGTGTTCCTTCAGGTCGCTTGGATCGCGTATATTCCTGCGCAACAGTTCTTTGTCAATAGGCTTCAAAACCGGCATGACTGACTGGATGTATTCGTATGCCTCGGTGAAATCGATATCGCGCTGTTTCGCCAACTGCATTGCTTTTATACGGCGGTAATCGTCGCAGACCTTCTCCGTGGCCGCGACCGCCTGCTCGTAGAGTCCTACGATGTCACGTCCTATGTTCTCCTGCCCGTTGCTCCTTCCGACACTTTCCTCCGAAAAAGAGAGAGCCTGAGCTTCCTGATCGTTCGGAACACTTAACGCAACCTGTGTTGTTGCCAGCAGCGCTGCTATAATGAATGTTTTCATTTCCCGTCTCCGCCGTTTTTCTTGTCTTCGTCCGTTTCTTCTTTTTCCACTACCGGGACAATGCCCTCGTCGAAATATCCGCGGACATCCTCCACGATCTCCTTTACCTTCCAGTGGACCCCGCCCTGGGTGAAGCTAGAGACTTTCAGCATCGTTTTTCTTCTTTCCTCAAGTTCGGGAATAGCGGTTCTGTACTTATCGACCTTTTCACCGAGAGCTTCAAGCTTCTTCTCAAGATTATTTATCTCACGCTTATATCCTCCAAGTTCCTTGTTCAAAGCGCGTCTCCGCCCTTCGAGTTCCTTGACCTTTTTATTCAGGTTCTCAGCTTCCTGCTCTTTCTCCTTCTTCAGCCGGGCATATTTTTTCTCCGCTTTGCTGTCCTTCTCTTTCCTTGCTCGCCTCTGTTCGTTTTTTGCTTTGATGGTATCGAGTTTTGCCCTCTTCTCCGCCTTTTTCGCGGTATCCATTTCACGGCTTATAGCGGCGACTTTCCGATTGCGTTCGTCTATGGCGGTCTTCAGTTTCTCTATTTCCGCCTGTTTTTTCTCCTTCTCTTCCAGGCAGAGCGGAATCTCTTCCTCATACCTGTCCTTTCTCAACGCCGCCTCCTCGTGATAGCGGAGAAACTGCAACGCGTTGTGCTGGGCTTCGAGCGCCTTCGCCTGTTTCGGAACGAGATTACCGAGATCGTCTATCAAACGCAGTCCCCGGCCTATCTCCTCGAGTCCCGCAAGAATCTGTGCTGTCTCCCCGGCGTAGGCCGATATCAGTTTTTCAGAACGCTTTTTTGCGGCCGCTTCTTCACAGAGGCGATGCATCGAGGCCGTACGCGCATGTGTCTTTTCAAGATACTCCTCAAGTCTGGCGCGCGCGGTGCGGCGTTGCTTTTCCTCGAAATCCTTGAAAATGTGCCGGTGCAGCGTCTCGAAATTGTCCGCCATCCTCGTCTGACCGGCCTGGAGCAGATTAACCCGCGCTCGTAGCTCATCGCAGGTTTGATCCCTGAGTTCTTCGACGAATTCCTCGAGTTTCCTGCCTTTTATCCTCATGGGCGGCCGTTCTTTCAGTTCGGGTTTCGCCATGATGAAATCTTTGGCGGGAGAGTAGAGCAGAACCGCGCCGACACATGCATGGATAGCCGCGGAAAATGTCCAGAACAACAGAGATCTGCCCTTGCCCTGGGGTCTCAAATACTGTTTTTCACTGGTATTCATCGCGTCTGCGTGTGTTTATCCCTACATTTGTGAGTTTCTCGAAACGCAGCATATCCATGAC
>CAZGYO010000349.1:0-2849 GCA_964530455.1 uncultured Victivallales bacterium | reverse complement strand
TCGTAATCGCCATCGTAATCGGTCATATATTCCATTGTCTTCCTGAGCACGGCTCTGCCGTGCATATTCAGATTCGGCGAAGCCGAATATGAATTGTTATTTCCACGAACATACATCGTCCTTGTTGTTGCTGTCGCTCACGCCGTGGTCGTCGTTTGTGTTCAGGCTGAACGAATACACGAACACGTTCCCGTAGAGTGTTTCGTCGCCGTTGGGGCCTGTAACTTCGCCGTCGTAGTCGAGGTCCATCATAACGGCGAACTTTTCGCCCCAGGGGTCAATATAGCCGTTATCCTCGAATCCCTGCGGCGCTTCGAGAAAGCGGATATTGCGCATGTTTCCGTTGTCCTTCTGGTTTTTCCCGGATATGTCTACCTTTGCAAGTATCTGACACATTTCGTCGTATGTAGCTTCGGTCAGGCGTTCGGTTTCACCGGTAGGGCCCGGGAGGAGTCCGTATGTGGATTCGTACTGTTTGATTGCGGTGATGAGCGATGTCATCTGGCCACGTGCCCTGGTTTTCCGCGCCCTGTTCTGCACCTGGCCGACAACGGGTATGAGCAGTCCCATGAGTATCGAGATAATCGCGATGACCACCAAGAGTTCAATCAGTGTGAACATTGATTTCGCTTGTTTCCGGGCTTTCGCGGTTGCGGGGTGGCCAGCGATGGTTTCGGTTAATGTGATGCGGTCTGAGTTTTCAGATTTCATTTCATACTCCATAATTTTGATTATTCGAATGCCCCTGTGCGGGTTGTTTCACGGAGGCGGGTCTCCCGCAATAACTTCGCATCTGCGAGGGGGGATCTCACGGATCCATTAAATCTGATTTTTAAATTCTTCATAAAATGTGCGCGCTATTGGGATTTGTGGTAAAAGTTGGCAATATCGTCGCCCTGTCCGGCGTCCCGCGGGTCGTCGTCTTCATAGCCGTAGTCACGCGCGCCGTCCCCCTCGTAATCCCCGTACCCGCCGTCCGGGCCCTTTGATATCAGGTCGAAACTTTCCGTATTGAACCTGCCCGGGCACTGGTACTTGAACGGGCGGCTCCAGGGGTCGGAGAGTGTCCTGGTGCCGAGTTCGTGTATTTCGGTCCCCATGAACGGCGTGAGTTTTTCGTAGTCGATGAAATCAGTGAACTCAACTTTGTCCGGGTCGGGGTTGTCGATCATGAAATCGGTCACTTCCGGCGCCTGGATATAGTATCCCGTCCTTGCCTTGTAGTTTTCCATCGCTACGCAGACCATTTCAAGCACGGACCTTGCACGGGCGATGGCTATTTTTTCCTTGGCCAGAGAAACGGCGGCAAAGACTATAGAGGCGAGAATTATGATGATAATGGCAACGACCATTACCTCGATCAGAGTGTATTTATTTATATTTTTTCTGCGAAAAAATCTAAATATGCAGCTTCGCTGCTCTTCTATCGATTTATATTTGCTTTGCAAATCTAAACATGCAGCTTCGCTGCTCTTTTGGTTGGTATTCATTTCCGATTTCTCCTGATTTATATTTGCTTCGCAAATCTAAACATGCAGCTTCGCTGCTCTTTAAATTTCCTTATTCATGAGCACGGCTCTGCCGTGCATATGCAGATCCCGTCAGGGATATGCATTAATCTAAATATGCACAACAAGTTGTGCTCTTTTCAATATGCTCTTTAATTTCCTTAAATATGAACAAAGCATTATTTGTGCCACATTTGTTTTTCGCTTCATTTTCAGGGACTTGCGTCGAAAGGGTTGCGGGCATATTTTTCACGGCGGGCCACTTGGCGCGCAAAATTTGCACAACAAGTTGTGCTCTTTTTAATATGCTCTTAAAGTTCCTTATTCATGAGCACGGCTCTGCCGTGCATATGCAGATCCCGTCAGGGATATGCATTAATCTAAATATGCACAACAAGTTGTGCTCTTTTCAATATGCTCTTAAACTTCCTTATAAATGAGCACGGCTTGCCGTGCATATGCAGATCCCGCAGGGATATGCATTAATCTAAATATGCAGCTTCGCTGCTCTCTTCAATATGCTCTTTTATTCTATCTTAATGAGCACGGCTCTGCCGTGCATATTCAGATTCGGCGTAGCCGAATATGAATGAATTACCAGAATCTTGCCTGGTCCCGGTTCCCCGGTTCCCTTGCGCCGTAGAAGTACACAGCCCAGTCCCAGTGACCCTCCACGGCGACTTTAGCATCTTTCCGGCTTTTATCATCCTGCACGTCGTACCAGATGCTTTCCATTTCGTCCTCGCTGATGCTCCAGACCGAGCCGTCCGCCATTGCGAGGTTGGCGCGGTTGCCGGGATGGCCGTTTCCGTAGAGTTCAGGTCGGCTGGTATCCCACCACCATGCGCCGTACGGGCCCGTGCGGACGCCGACGTTGCTGCTCATGCCGTAGGTCACGGAGTTGCTTGTGTTGAAACCCCCCGAGACAGAGGACGCGTCGGCATCCGCGGCGATAAAGGATGTGGAGGCCACCGTGGTGTATTTCGGTGGAAGGTCCATGTAATGGTTAGGGTAGCCGTAGGATCCCGGGTTCGTTCCGTCGCCTTCGCCGCTTATTGCACTGTCCCCGTAGTTCCAGCCGGCATCATTTTTCTGGCAGTAGCTGGTGCCGCCGTATGTGTCATTTTTGTCCTTGTTTTCGGCCCAGGGAAGCCTGGCGACAGTGAGTGGGCACTGCCAGAAGGTGTCACGGCTGTCGTCCTTGTTAAAGAGGAGCAGTCTTTCCTTCCAGGAACCGCTTCCCGAAATACCACCGGTGGAAGCCTCGAACGCGGCTTTTGTCGTTGCGCCGCCGGTCAGGTCGTAGGCATGCCTTCCGGGATGTTGGTCGGAGGTGATGCC
>CAZGYO010000348.1:0-2849 GCA_964530455.1 uncultured Victivallales bacterium | reverse complement strand
TCGGGGTCGGGGCTGAGACACTCGAAGACTGTCCAGTACTGACCCCGAGTAAACGCTTCAGGGAAATCCCCGCAGGGCTTTGGCCCAACGAATTTTGGAATAATGAGCCAGTTTTATTGTGTTTTTGTGGCTGATGTCACGGATTCACGAAGAAGATAACATGAGAATGTCACGACTAGTCGGGATGAGATTGAGGGAGGATCCGCGGGACTCCACGACGGCGAGTCACGGTTTTATGGTCAGGGGCGGGTATATCCGCATGGTTTCCGCCGGGATATACACATTGCTGCCTCTGGCGAAAAGGATCATCGACAAGATAGGCCGTATCATTCGTGAGGAGATGGATCGCGAGGACGGCCAGGAGATACTCATGCCGGTGGTGCTGCCTCGGGAACTCTGGGAGGAATCCGGACGCTGGGATTCGGTGGGAGCCGAGCTTCTCCGTTTTCAGGACCGGAACGGGAAGGAGATGATTCTCGGGATGACGCACGAGGAGGCGGTGGTACACGTGGCAAGGTCGGAGATCAACAGCTACAAACAGCTTCCCGTAATGCTGTACCAGGTACAGACAAAGTACCGCGACGAGGCGAGGCCGCGGGCGGGACTTATAAGGGTGCGTGAGTTTACGATGAAGGACGCGTACTCCTTCCACGAGACTGTTGAGTCGCTTGAGGAATACTATAAAAGAATGCACGCGGCATATACGCGCATATTTTGCCGTGTGGGCTTGACCGACTGCGTCTCCATCGAGTCCGAGACGGGCATGATGGGGGGAAAGCTTGCCCACGAGTTCATGGCGCTTGCCGACTGCGGCGAGGATACTGTATTCATGTCGCCGGACGGCGCATACAAGGCGAACAAGGATGTCGCTTGCTCAGCCGTGAAGTTTGAGAAGGCCGATCCGCTTCCCCTGGAGAAGGTGGATACTCCGGGAAAGAAGTCGATAGAGGAGGTCGCTGATTTTCTCGGGAAGAAGCATTCGGAAACGGGGAAAGCCGTCTTCTATCTTGACAGCGACGCAAACCTGGTCTTCGCGATGGTCCGCGGGGATTTCGAGGTGAATGAAAGCAAGCTCAGGGTGTATCTGGGCACTTCTGAATTGACTTTTGCGGGTGACGACGAGATACGCTGCGCTGGTGCGGAACCAGGTTACGCCTCACCGATGGGCCTTGACACTGCAAAGACGCGGGTCGTAGTGGACCGTTCGGTCGCGGAATCTTCGAATCTGGTTGTAGGCGCGAACGAGGCCGACGCGCATTATCTGAATTTTAATCTTGAACGCGAGCTTCCTGACGCGGAAATCGCGGACATCGCTACGGTCAGGGAAGGCGATCCGTGCCCGCTAACGGGAAAACCCCTTGTGATGCGGCGGGGGATCGAGGTTGGCAACATCTTTCAGCTCGGCACGAAATACACGGAATCCATGAACGCAACATATCTCGACAAAAACGGCAAGGCCAGGCACTTTATCATGGGATGCTACGGGATCGGGCTCGGTCGGACCATGGCCGCCGTTATCGAACAGAACCACGACGAATACGGCCCTGTATGGCCTGTCAGCATCGCCCCGTTTCATGTCCATATATGCGCGTTGAACCCCGGCAGGGACGGTGTCGGCGACACGGCGGAAAAAATATATTGCGAACTTCGCGAAAAAGGCATCGAGGTTCTTCTTGATGACCGCAGCGAAAAGGCGGGATCCGCGTTCAACGACGCCGATCTTATCGGAATACCATTCCGTATTACAGTTTCTCCGAAGACCCTGGCGGACAAGGAAGTCGAACTGAAACGGCGCGGTGAACGGGACTTTGAGAGAATTCCCCTGGCAGACGCGGTCGCACACCTTATGAAAATCCTTTCGGAGGAATCCGAAAAATATTCCTGAATCCCCTTGTAAAAGCGCATGCGGGGAACTAAAGTATATCAGCAGAGTAAACATTAAATCCGGACAAGACGATGTGGGACTACAACGAAAAAGTGATGGAGCATTTCCTCAAGCCCAGGAATTCGGGTGACATGGACGATCCCGACGCTGTGGGCGAGGTCGGCAACATGGCCTGTGGCGACGCATTGAAGCTGATGCTTCGCATCAGGGACGGCAGGATAGAAGATGCCAGGTTCAAGACTTTCGGTTGCGCGAGCGCGATAGCGTCCTCGTCGGTGCTGACTGAGATCATAAAGGGCATGCCCCTCGAAGACGCAGGCAAAGTCACCAACAACGACATTGTCGAGGTGCTCGGTTCCCTGCCTGAAGAGAAGATGCACTGTTCGGTGATGGGGATGGAGGCTCTTCAGGCGGCGATAGCCGATTACGAGGGTCGCGAGGTTTTCGGTGAGCATGAAGACCACGAGGGACGCATCGTGTGCCGCTGTTTCGGGGTTACCGACACGAAGATACGGAAGGTTGCCAGGGACAACGACCTGCACACCGTGGGGGAGATAACTCACTACACCAAGGCCGGTGGCGCGTGCGGAACCTGCCTTGACCAGATACAGGAGATACTTGACGGTCTCTGGAGTGGCGGCGGCGAAGAGAAGGTGGCCGCGGCGGGCCCCTCCTCTAAAAAGCTTTCGATGGTCCAGAAGGTGATGAAGGTGCAGGAACTGATTGACAAGGATATAGTTCCGATGCTCGAAAAGGACGGCGGAAGCATTGAACTTGTGGATATACAGGGAGACAAGGTGCTGGTGCGTCTTACCGGCCGCTGCGCTTCGTGTCCTACTTCGCATGTGACTATAAAGCATACAGTTGAGGCAAAGCTTCGCGAGTTTGTCTCTCCAGAACTGACGGTCGAGGAAATAAAGTAACCGGGCGCTGTTTCCTGTCATGGATTTTTCAGTGAAAAACT
>CAZGYO010000347.1:0-2884 GCA_964530455.1 uncultured Victivallales bacterium | reverse complement strand
TTCTCTCATTTCTTAGCGCCTTCGTGCGAGATATTACTTGCTAAAATTCTACTATATTTTATTCTCGCACAAAGCCACAAAGCCACAGAGATATTTTTTAAACCTAATACTCCTTCTATAAACATTTTACAAATATCAATAAATAAAAATAGCCGAATCCTTCAGCGCTATTCACGCGGTGAAGGTGTCAACCTGTATCGACATGCTGTCCAAGCCTCTGAAAGGTGGGAATATCCAGGTCTTCGCCGTTGCGGATATTTCTGGTGGTGCCGGTGAATATTCCTTTGGAGATATTCTGGAGCGGGAGGTCCTGTTCGACGGGGGCGTTGTCTCCCGTGGCGTTGGCGGCTTTTGTTTCGTGTCTGGCGGCGGCGGTGGTTCTGTCCTCTTCTTTGGATTCGGGATCGTATTTGGCTGTAAGAACCGTGATTTGTATGGATGATCCCGCGCCTTCGCGTGTTCCCGCGCCGACAGCCATATCGGCATTGGGGTTTATTTTCGAGCATACGGCATCGAGCAGCCTTCGGCATTCACCGATGCTCAGTTCGGGTCCGCCGGTCAGAGAGACAAGAGCCGCGTCGGCTTCCTCCATTATGTCCAGTCCGCCCAGGAGGGGGGAGCGCATGAGTCTTTCGAGCGCGAGCGTTCCGGGGTCCGGCCCGTCCTCTGGCCCCGCGTATCCTATGCCCGCGCTGCATGTGTTCTTGCGTCTGTTGAGCATCTGTTTCAGGTTCGCGAAATCGGCGGTTATAAGGTTTTCCCCGCTCAGGATTCGGCTGATCCCGAGTATTACCCTGGATATTTCTATGTCGGCCTTTTCAAAGGCCTTTTCAAAGGGCGTATTTGAAGGGAGGGATGAATACAGCAGGTCGTTTGGGATTGGAATGGCGACATCCGCGTCCCTGAAGAGTTCCTGAAGGCCTTTTTTCGATGTTTCCATGCGTCCATGGCCTTCGAAGGAGAATGGGGTGGAAAGTACGAATATGCTGGGGATTTTCATTCGTCGCGCTTCGCGCGCGATCAGGGGGGAAGCGCCGGTCGCCGTTCCTCCGCCCATGCCCCCGGTGACGATAAGCATATGCGACCCTTCGATAAAGCTGTCGAGTTTTGCCCGGGACGGGTGTGCGAAAGCGCGCAGGCCTTTCTGGGTTCTTCCGCCGCATCCTATACCCAGCGTCCACTCTATTCCCACCGGGAAGACATTTTCGAGGGGGGAATTTTCGATGGATTTAAGATCGGTATCGGCGGCGCCGAGATAGAGCGGCGATGACTCGGGCATCCGGCAGAGAGCCGTCGTTGTCCTGATACCCGCTCCGCCGAGTCCTATGACGGTAATTTTGGTGTTGTCTGCGTCCATCAGAATTTAATAGAGTCCTTCAAGAGGGTTCTGAACTGTTTCCAGGAACTTACCAGGGTTCTGTCGATTTTTTTAAGTCCCTCCTGGAGCGAGCGGCTGTTCATGCTTTCCCTGATCCTCATGTCAAGCTCGCCGTGAAGCAGAAGGCCCAGCGCCATGGAGTATCTCGGCGACTGCAGGGAAGTGACCGCGCCGGGAAGCTCCTGTGGGATTCCCTTGCGTACCGGGGCTTCGAAAACGGAGTACAGCACATCGTTGACCTCCGGGAGAAGCGCGGCTCCGCCGCAGATGATTATGCCGTGTCCGAGCTGTGTGTCCAGG
This sequence comes from uncultured Victivallales bacterium, assembly GCA_964530455.1. Taxonomy (GTDB): domain Bacteria; phylum Verrucomicrobiota; class Lentisphaeria; order Victivallales; family CAZGYO01; genus CAZGYO01. Next base: position 1,206 of record CAZGYO010000347.1, on the reverse strand, counting down.
CTGTTCTTCGAAAGTTCGCTTTTGATTATGCGGAATGTTTCAGACAGGCGCATTTCGAAAATTTTTTCGATGCTGTTGACCGGCACGTTTCTGGCTCCGAGCGCGCCCTCTATTTCGAGGTTGTTTTTTTTCGAGTCGATGGCCTGTCTGTAGAGCTGGTCTTTAAGGATTCTCCGGCTGACGCCTGCGTTTATATCCAGGCCGACGGATATATCGTTGGCGAGGTGTTCGCATCCGACGCATATGGAACCGCTGGCGATAACGCCGTGGTTGTGGAACAGCATGTAGTCGGTTGTTCCCGCGCCCATGTCTATGAGCAGAACCCCGTGTGAGAGTTCATCATCCGTCAGGGTTCCGGTTGCCGAGGCGAGGCCGCTGAACACGGGATTGGGGGAATCGAAACCCAGTTCCCTGAGCGGCGTCTGGAAAGTCTGTATCGAGTTTTTGTCAGCTGTTATGATATGGGAGAATGCTTCGAGTTTGTTTCCGGCATGGCCCACGGGGTTGGAGACGCGGCGGGCGTCATCGATGATAAATGCTCCGTCAATCGAGTTGAGTATTGTCGACTGTGCGGGCACGGCGATATCCATGGCGTATTTGACGGCTTCGTTTACGTCCTCTTCGGTTATCTTTTGGTCGTCGGTGAGAATTCTGACCCTTCCGGCGCCTTCCCTGCTTCTGATATGGTTGCCGGTGATGCCGATGTAGATGTTGCCGGGATCGATTTCCGTTTCGGCGGCGTCCCTGGCCTCATCGAGGGCATCGTTAAGAAGGGATATGGCGGCATCCATATTTGTGATCTCGCCCTTGCATACGGAGTTTTCCGAGCTGGTTTCGCCGTGCCCGAGTATGGTGACTTTTCCCTCGCGGTCGGATTCGCACATCAGCACGCAGGTCTTTGAAGTGCCTATTTCTACGGCTGTTATGATCTGTGTGTTTTTGAACATGCGGGTTTCCGTTATTTTGTTTTTATCAGGGGTAGCCGGTTTTAAAACTCCGCGTGAACCGCGTTGGCAGCGCAGGCGCGGCAGGCGGCCACGGAGAGTTTTGAAATTGGCTACCGTACACTATAATCCGGCTGGAAGCCGCTGGCAAGAGCAAAGCTGAGAAAAGGCTGAACCCTGAGCGTTTGTTCGGGAATGGGTTCGAACAGACCGATTTCACCACGAAGAGCACGAAGGAGCACTTAGCCCGTTAAAATTAAAA
>CAZGYO010000346.1:0-2887 GCA_964530455.1 uncultured Victivallales bacterium | reverse complement strand
AGGAAAAGGGGAAAATATCCAGGGCAGCTTCAACCGCGGATTCCACATCACCAAGGGAAGTCAGACCCATAATCTCCTCGCCGTTCACTTTCAGAACCGCGTCTTCAGCAATCTTCAACGCGGAAACAGTGTCCCTGCATGAATCGACAAGAAGAGGAAGGCCCGCTCCAATAAGAACACTGACAAGTTCACGGAAAAAACTTTCACCTACACCGTCCGGAGCAGTGCCGCAAATCGCGGCAGCTGAGAATTCATTTACGCGGTTCTCTATTTTTTCTAGAAGACTTTCGGCCTGTTCCCGGGATACCACCGGAGATGGCTCTATCAGTTCTGTCATCTGCCCCTTGTCGAGGGAAAGGATGGTGGTGCATGTCCTGGTCTCACCGCCTGTGTCAATCGAAATGTGTGAAATACCGCGCTCTTCTATTGCTTCGGTCAGGCGCCTTCCCGTTTCACCCGCGGTGAACTGGGCCGTGAGAGAAGCCTTTCCCATAATCCCGAGAGCCCTGGCGCAGTTCAACCCCTTTCCTGCGGGAGCTTCTAAAATTTCCTTTGCACGGTTTACTTGCAGCGGAATGAAGCTGTCGAATACAAGGGTCTTCTGCCAGGCTGGATTCAGCCCTGCGACGAGAACCCTGCCCGCGCCCGACATCATGCCTCACCCCGGGTATCCTCGATCCACTCCCCCTCATGCCATACTATTCCGTAGTCCGAACGCAGGTTCCTGTTTTGAATGCGCAGATAGAAAACTTCAAGCTGTTTAAGCGCCCACAGCGTAGCATGGTATTGAAACCTGTCCTTGTCCTGCTCGTATACCGTGCCGTTCTTGTTTTCCGCCCTCATAACATTCTTGAAAAGGGCAACCTCCCTGAGCACGGCAATGAAAAGCAGATACGGTTCAGGAAGCTTTTCTATTTCCATGAGAAACGCTTCCCAGCGATAGCCGGGGAAAGCCTTGCGTTTCTCCCTTTTTTTTCCGGAATCGTCGGAAAGCTTGAACTTGCAGGAAAACTTGTGCAACCCGATAGGGTCGATAGTGAAACGCCGGTTCTCTTCGTCCATGCGCGTGGCAAAATTGCCGTATACCCCGTTGTCGTCAGGACCGAACTCCACGGATATCTCAACCTTCTCAAAATATGGCCTTATAAAATTCTCCTCGACGATCCGTGGAATCTGAGAAGAATTCACTTCCTTGATAAGCTTGCCGACATCCAGGTCGACATTCTGCTCAACTTTAGGAAGCGAATCCAGATAAGGAGGCGCCAGCTCATGGAGCCGTTTCCAGAGACCCGAAAGGGAGTTCGCCCTGGCTTTTCTTTTGCTTGTCCGTTTGCCCATATATACCGTGATATGTCCTTCTTGAAATATAAAATGAATAATTAGTATAGCACGGCTCCGGAAATTTTCACTGCACTCCGTAAAATTTTTACGCTAGTGCCAATTTCAAAACTCTCCGTGACCGCCTGCCATTTTGGATGAAATTTTCGGGCTAGCCTGGATTTCAGATGCCGCCATGCGATGAAATTCAATATCCTTCTTGCCGGTCCGCTCCACCGGGGCTATTGTTTGGACATGAGTTCTTCAAAGCAAATATGGATTTTCGCCGGCGAGACGTCCGGAGACCTGTACGGGGCGCACCTTGCATCGGAGATACAGCGTACGGCCCCCGGCGTCAGGATACGCGGCATGGGCGGCTGCGAAATGCGCAAAGCCGGCGTGGAGATCATGGTCGATTCCACCGAACTCGGAATCGTCGGGGTCGTGGAAGTCTTGAAACATCTTTTCTTTTTTGTCAGGCTTTTTCTTCGGCTCAGAAAAAAAGCCATCGAAGACAGACCCGATGCCGTTGTCCTCATCGATTATCCGGGATTCAATATCAGATTCGCCAGGGCTATGCGCAAAGCGGGAATTCCGGTGATCTGGTATGTGAGTCCACAGGTCTGGGCATGGGCGAAATGGCGTATTCCGAAACTCGCTCGCGACTGCTCGAAAATGCTTGTGATTTTCCCCTTCGAGACGGAGGTTTATTCCGGGACCGGGCTTGAAACATATTTTGTGGGACATCCCCTTACGGAAATAATGGAGGGGGTCGGAAACGATATCGCAAGGGACGGAAAAATGGTACTGCTCCTTCCGGGAAGCAGAGAGAACGAAATCGACAGATTGATGGACCCGATGCTTGAAACCGTATCTCTGCTTGCCCAAAGGAACCCGGAACTGAAGTTCCGTATAGCCGCCGCGCGTCCGGCAATAGAAAAGCTGATAGAAGAAAAACTTGAAAGCTTCCGGATGAAAAATCCGGGGACGCCGGATATCCCCATCGTCTGCGGGGAAACAAGCCTTATGCTCTTCAAGGCGGCCGCGGGAATCGCGGCTTCGGGAACAGTCACCGTCGAAGCCGCAATTGCCGGCCTTCCCCTCGTTGTAATATACAAAATGAATCATATCTCATATCTGCTCGGAAGGATTTTTGTTAAAATACCGTTTTTCACCATGGTTAATATCATAAACGGAAGGGAAAGTTTCAGGGAATTCCTGCAGGGCGACGTGAAACCCGCGAAACTCGCGGACGCACTGCTGGAAATCCTTCCGGGGGGCGCGCGCCGAAGTGAGGTCGAAGAGGATATGGATGGACTGAAAAGAAAACTGAGCGTGGAAAACAATTCTGGATGTGTGCGCGCCGCGAAAATAATAATAGAAACAATAAATGCGGAAAAGTAATATAAAGGCACCGCCTCTGTGGTCGTGTTGTATTAAACAGTTGATAATTAAGATGTTGATTTTTTATAAACGGGCTTTTTTATGCTTAGGAACGATTTTTAATATTAAATATTGTAACCGTTAAGCTGGGGGGTTTTGTGGCTGACGAAGGTTGTGTCAGCAGTTC
>CAZGYO010000345.1:0-2894 GCA_964530455.1 uncultured Victivallales bacterium | reverse complement strand
AGCGTAGTCGCTCAGGCAGGCACGCAGACAGGCGCGGTCTGCCATTTTGGATGCGCGGCTCCGCCGCTGCTTTTATGCACTGGGGGTACGCGCCTTCAGGCAGGGGCGGGACATCTTTTCCCGCCACCGGCAACGTGCCCGCAAGCTCCTGTTTCCAGTGTTCGACATCTCCCGCCGGCCCGTACACGTAGATCATTTTTGCCGGAGCTTCGCCTATATTTGTGAGTTGGTGGTATTCCCCCGGAGGGATCTGTACTGCCTGCCCCTCTCTCAGCATCGTCTTTTCTTTGCCAATACACATTTCCCCTTCGCCGGAGACCATAAAATAGACTTCCTCCTGCTCCTGGTTGTGCCATGGTACCTGTCCGCCGCACGCGGCAAGCGTAACATAGCCCATGCTGAAACTGGAAAGCTGTATCGGAGATGCTCCGCCGACAAGGTTCTGCGTCCTTCTTTTCGCCGGGTATCTGCGTCCATCGATCTTCTTTAAGTCCGCTATGTTCATTATCCTACCTCATTTTTCAGAACCTGTTGGGTTTTTTAATATGCAGTATAATTATTTCGCAGTCTTCGACCGCCTCGTACGTATGTTCCAGGAGGGCGTCAAACTGTATGGATTCGCCCTTCAAAAGGTTTAACTTCTCGTTCGGCAGATGGAAAAGAAGTTTCCCTTTCAGTACCCAGCAGAGTTCGTAGTCGTCCTTGTGGATTTTCGGACGCGATACACTGGAGCCCGCCTTCGCGTTACCGTGAAGACAACGTATGTTCCCGTAATTGATTTCACTGAACGAAAAACCGCCCGTCCGGCGCCTGCCCGCTCTTTTGCGGTGCGCTATCTGTGATTCGGCAAGGGAAAGCAGGTCCGAGGGATTCATGCCGAAGACCTGTGCCAGTTTGTAAACCGTCTCAAGTTCGGCCGAAGTCCTGTTACGCTCAAGTTTAGAGATAACCGAGACCGATACACCCGAAGCATCCGAAACATCCTGGATGCTCAGACCTTCCTTCCTGCGCAGTGCCCTGAGTATCGAGAAGTCGTACATCTCTTTTGCGCTCATGAAAGGACCTTTTTGAGAATTGTTTGCATGATTCTTCTTGAACAATATAATATCAGTTATATTTTATTGTTCAAGATAACAACGAAAAATCAGACGATTTTTGTCTGGAAAGAGAAATGCCATGACCCCTGAAAAGATTTTTGAACTGTTTGAAAAGACCCGGATCATACCTGTGCTGTCTGTCGACACGGTTGATAACGGCTTGAAAGTCTGCGAGATACTCGCCGGCAACGGACTTTCGATAGCTGAAATAACCTTCAGGACGGCCGCGGCGGAGGAGACAATACGACAGGTGACGGGGAGCTTTCCCGAAATGCTTGTCGGCGCCGGAACCATATTGAACACAGGGGATCTTGAACGCGCGGTGGGTGCGGGTGCGAAATTTGCAGTTTCGCCCGGATGCAATCCGAAAGTTTTGAGCTACGCTGTCGACAACTCGATCCCCTTTGTTCCGGGAGTAAGCAGTGCCACTGACATAGAAACGGCTTACGGGATCGGGGCGCGCGTACTCAAGTTTTTTCCCGCTGAAGCCGCGGGAGGTCTAAAACTTCTGAAATCCCTTGGGGCCCCATACAGGCATCTGGGCATAAAATTCATTCCGCTCGGCGGGATCAACATAGGGAACATGAACGACTACCTGGCGCTGGATGAGGTAATAGCAATAGGCGGGACCTGGCTTGCGAAGAAGGACTTGCAGAATTCCGGGCACTGGGACGTGATTGAAAAGAACGTGAGGGAAGCGCTGGGAACCCTGAATTGCTGAACTCAACCTTTAACAGGAAAATCCGCGTTTGGAGACACTGAATGAAACACAGAGTTGGAATAATAATGAATGGCGTGACTGGGCGCATGGGTGCGAACCAGCATCTTATGCGTTCTATCATGGAGATAATCGGGCAGGGCGGAGTGAAGGTTTCAGATACCGACTTCATAATCCCCGAGCCCATTCTTGTCGGACGCAATCCCGTGAAACTCGAAAAGCTGACGGAGATATCGGGGATTGAGAAGACTTCGACCGACCTGGATTCAGTTCTTTCGGATTCGGACTACAGTATTTATTTTGATGCGCAGACGACCGACCGCCGGGTCGAAGCCGTGAAGAAGGCGCTTGCGGCTGGCAAACATGTCTACATCGAAAAACCGAGCGCGACAAACAGCAATGATGCCCTGGAATTGTATCGGCTCGCATCAGATGCAGGTCTGAAGAACGGCATTGTCCAGGACAAGCTCTGGCTTCCCGGGCTTCTTAAACTCAAGATGCTTGTTGATTCCGGTTTTTTCGGGCGGATACTGTCTGTCAGGGGCGAGTTCGGCTATTGGGTCTTTGACGGGCGGACGGTCCCGGCCCAGCGTCCTTCCTGGAACTACAGAAAAGAGGATGGCGGCGGGATTGTTCTGGACATGTTCGCCCATTGGAGATACGTGCTAGACAACCTTTTCGGCAGTATTAAAGCCGTCTCGTGTATTGGCGCGACTCATGTCGGGAAACGGGTTGATGAGAACGGAGACGAATACGACTGCACGGCGGACGATGCCGCTTATGCGGCGTTCGAGTTGGAGGGCGGAATTATTGCCCAGTTCAACTCCTCGTGGTGTACGCGTGTCCGCAGGGACGATCTTCTGACCATACAGGTCGACGGTACTGACGGGTCGGCTGTCGCGGGGCTCCGGAAATGCTGCATACAGCCCGCCGCCTCGACCCCGAAACCCGTATGGAACCCCGATGTCGAACAGGCTGTAGACCTTTATGAGGATTGGAGCTGGATGCCCGACAACACCGAATACGGGAACGCTTTCAAAGCGCAGTGGGAACTGTTTCTTAAACATGTTGTCTGCGAC
>CAZGYO010000344.1:0-2902 GCA_964530455.1 uncultured Victivallales bacterium | reverse complement strand
GCAGAAGTCGGACAGCTACTGGAGGAGCAGAAAAACCGCCTTGAACAGGAACGCGTCGAAAGAGAAAGAATGCTGGCGGAAGCCGAAGCATACAGCAAGGAGACCCTGTCTCTTCTGGAGGACCTCTCGGTTATTGATACAGAGACGGCGCCTCTTAAAGAGCTTAAAGACCTGAAGAATATAATAAATGACCACCTTGAACTTGCGCGTTCAAACGAGCATTTCCACCTCCAGGAGGAACAGGAAAAGATTCTGACCAACACTTCTCTGGTGATCTCATCAAGAATAAGCGTGATCGAACGCGAGATAGAGAGGAAACGCATCGAGGAGATAGCCCGGCTGGAAAGCGAAAGACTGGAAAAAGAGAAAAAGCGCAGAGCCGAACAGATGCGGGCCAGGCAGCAGCTTATAGCGATAAACAAGACGGTTGACGACTACTACCTTATTCTCGCCGGATATGTGGATCCTGAAAACGGGACAAGAAGCATTTCCGCCATGCGAACGGAACTGCGTCAACTGCTGGACGATGCCATGCACATTCCGGCGAACCACAAGTTTCTCATGGAGCTTCTGCTTGAAACGGTGATTGCCTCTGCGCCAAGGCTGCCGCATGTGCTCATAGCCCATAAAAACGCTTTTATCGGGAAAGAACTTCCGGCGCAGATCTGCCCCGCCCAGCTTGCGGGGTATTCGATAGATGACGTTGATGAAAAGGGGTTCAAGATGATGCAGTCCGACGCCGGGGTCAAGATTGGAAGCAGGTATCACTGGAATGATATGGGGACTGACAGTATCATGAAAATCATCGGGGGGATGCTGCTTTCCGAGAAATATGCCGCCCTGAATTCAATCAGCCGCGAGGACGCCAACAGCATATTGTCTTTTTCACTGCTTAAAAACAAGGCCGAAACGGCCGATATGCTCGACAAACTTTCCAGGTTTTTCGGGCTCGGCAAGAACGAGAAGGCCGCCTGGCGTACCCTTATTGTCGATTTCAAAGCCGCTCCAGAGGAAAGGAAGCATATAAAACTCTGGCGTCGGATCTGCGAAATGCTCGAGCAGAGAGAAGAGCTTATCGCCTACGGTTATTTCCCCGCTCTCTATATCAGCTCGAAAGCTTCGCTGTTCAGAAAAAGATATGCTTCTGAATTCGCGCATATGCTCGACGACGGAAGATGGCGCAGTCCGCTCCTGATGTCGTTGGATATCCTTGATAAGGCGGGGGCCTATATTGAAAAGAAAGACTATATACAGGCGATGCACTCCCTTTCAACGGCCGGTTCGAGATGCGCGCCCCAGACTTCCTCTTCTGAAGACTACAGAAATGAGTTTGCCAGGCTGGAAAAGAATACACTGGACATGTTACTTGCTCAAAGAAGAAAAGAGGTCGAGAAGGGCAGCAGGGTCCCCTTCTATTACTGGGAGGATGAGAAACCGGGGGACGCATGGGTCTACTACAGGATAGTGGAGGAAAAGGGATTTGTGAAAAAGGCCGGATTAAACTACGCGATGGAACTCGCCGCTCTGCTGGACACAGGCAATTGGCACGAATCCTCGAAGCTTCTTCAGGAAGGAAAAGCAAGCCCCGCGGTCAGTCTTGCCGCTGTCCGCGGGAAACTCAGGGTATGGACCCCTTCGTTCTGTTTTGCCCAGGGCCTGATCCAATGCGCAAAAAGCAACAACCCGGCATGCAGGGATACGCTGAGCGCGCTCAAGACTATATCCTCGGGGTTCGCGACGGATTCGCCGGAGCAGGCAACGATGAAGGCCATGTCGACTGCTCTGACAATGGAGTATTCTCTGATGAACTACATGTTTACCGGAGCCTGCGATATAGGAATGAACTATCCGTTTACATCAAAACCTGGACTCAGGCGCTACGAGATGAAAATAGCGCTTCTTTATTATCTTGCGCTGATGAAGAATGCAGACAGAAAAGAACTCAAGAATCTGCTTAACCTGATCAGAAAGAACTCAGCCGATGACCCGAAGTTCAAGCCGGATATAGACCAGCTCGAACTCTCTTTCGCTCTTCACTCGAATGGCGGTGTGCGGGGAAACAAACTTGAGAAAGTTCTGGGTGAAACTCCATATCACAAGGATATCTGCGCTAGAATCATGCTTGAAGCGGTAGCAAAAAGCGACGACCGGGAAGCCGCCGCGAAAATTATAGAGTATTCCGAAAAGGCGGTTTCGGGAAATCTGGCATCGTCGGTCCTGTACACGAAGAAAGCCCTGGCCGAACTGTCCTCATGCATCTCCCCGCTTCAAATGAAAACTGTCGTAAGAAAGCTCCTGGCCGACCACAGGATGTGCACAACCCCTCTATACGGCAGGCTCATAATGCTGAACTTTTTCCTTGAAGCCAGAAACAACAAGATCAACCTTGAAAATGCCGGCGATGCCGCAAGGAGATTTATAGAAGCCTCTTCTGTTGCCTCCGCTGAAGATCTCGCCATGATCGATGCAGCCGTATCCGCGCCGAACCCCAAGGATGCCGTTAATTCCTTTGTCCTGAAAGGACTGCCTGGAAACGCCGTGTGGACTGCGGCTTATATCATGCTTGTCCATCCCGACCGTAAAGCCGCGTCCAAGCCTGTTTTTGAAATAATCAGGAACAACCGGCGTTTCCTTTCCGAATCTGAAAGAAAGTTCATAGAGGCCGTACGTAGGATTTCCGCCGCAAACTGAAACGCTTGCCGAAGGCAAAACCCTGGCGCTACATATTCAGCAAACCCCGTTGGTAGCGCAGGCGCGGCAGACGGCGTGACGAAACGGTTGGTGCATATCATCAACTGTCTGTGCCCGCCATTTCGCCGTGGCGCATGCCGTGCCCAGGACCGCACTGGCTTTCTGAAATATACGGGCTAAGGGCTGGGCGCTTGATTCCCCCATTGCAAAA
>CAZGYO010000343.1:0-2926 GCA_964530455.1 uncultured Victivallales bacterium | reverse complement strand
CGCATCCAAAATGGCAGGCCGCGCGGCCACGGAGAGTTTTGAAATTGGCTCATTAGAGTAGAAAAAAGAAAGGAGTTTTCTGTGAAAACATACAAACTTGGAATTCTCGGATGCGGGGATTTTCTCCGCTGGCAGGAGGGGGCAATCAATAAGAGCGCGAACGTCGAGGTGAAATCACTTTTCGACCCCGACACTTCGCGTGCCGCGAAATTCGCGGAAAGGATCGGGGGTATCCCGGTTGACAGCGAGGACGCGGTTTTCTGCGATCCCGGGATTGATATTGTGTGCATATTCGTCCCGCCATGGTTGCGGAAAGCTATGATGAAAAAGGCTGTCGACAACGGAAAACACATCATAAGCACTAAACCGCTGGCGCCCTCGGAGGAGGATGCAGGGGAAATTATCGGCATTGTCGGTGACAAGGTGCGCTGCGGGCTGATATACTGCAGGACCGGAAACGCCTCCGGGGAAACGGCAAAGAAGATCTTCGCGAGCGGCGAGATCGGCAAGATGGCGCTCTATAAACAGGACTGGCTACACCACTATCCGGCATGGAACGACTGGGCGCTGGATCCGGAAAAAAACGGCGGCCCATTCATGGACGCGATGATACACAACTTGAACATCGCGCGTTATCTCGCGGATTCCGACGTATCTTCGGCAACGTTATTTTCAGACAACCTGGCGCACGGGGACCTGAGATGTTCCGACACCGATTTCATGAAAGTGGATTTCACCGGCAACGCTACGGCATACCTCTTCATAACCTGGGCCGCGGATCTCGCGGTTTACAGCATTGAGGGCAACGACCGCGAACATATCGATATCATGTACATGATAAGCGACCATGGCTGGCGCATCACCGAAGAGAACCGCGATGGCAAAAACGCCCTTGTCGCATCCAAAGACGGACAGGAAAAAGTCTTTCCCGTTGAATCGAATGCGGCGCCCGTTTACCAGCGCTTCGTCGAAGCGATCGAAAATGAAGCGGATATCCCGTCAGATATGGCTTCCGTTCAGGAGGCGGCTGAAGATATAGATATCATCTCTAAAACATCACGCAGACCGGGAATAAAAGTGCAACTCTGATGGAATGAAACTAAATAGACGGTGCTCGAAAAGTGTTTTCTGTCGCTGCTTTGCAGCTTGAAAAACTTTTCTCCGCTCCATCTGTGACAATTTTTTTTCAAAAATTGTCTGATAATGCAAAAACAGGAATTGAGATCATTATGGAGCCGGTTTCAAAACTCCGCGTGAACCGCGTTGGTAGCGCGGGCGCGGCAAGCGGAATGAATATCGTATGGATAACCAGTGAAGTGGCGCCGTACGCCAAAACCGGAGGACTCGCGGATATTTCCGCAACCTTGCCGGCAAGCATGGCACGCGACGGTCACAATGTCTCCGTTATCATGCCATATTATCCGCAGTCCAAGGGTGAACTCTGCAAAAAAATCCACCCACTCCGGCACAACCTGCAGGTTCCTTTCGGACACGCAATAGAATCAGCCAGCATACATGAAGACAGGGCAAACCCTAATCTGTGTTTCTATTTCATCGAATTCAACCGCTATTTCGACAGGCCTTTCATCTACGACTACTATGGAGAGGAATATGGAGACAATGCTGAAAGATACATATTCTTTTCAAGGGCATCGATGCAGGTGATCGAGGAACTGGAATTGTCCCCGGACATCCTTCACTGCCATGACTGGCACAGCGCTCTATGTTCTGTTTATCTCAAAAGCCACCTCTATAAAGATTCCCCGCAATTCTCTAAATGCCGCTCTGTCCTTACGATACATAATCTTGCATACCAGGGAATTTTTCACAAAGACAATATGAACCTCACTCAACTGGGATGGGACTACTTCAATTACACATGCCTTGAATATTACGACCAGATCAACCTGCTCAAGGGGGGGATAATGTGCGCGGACAGGGTGAACACGGTAAGTCCCACATATGCCAGGGAAATACAGTGTCCCGGATACGCGTTCAATCTGGAATCCGTCCTGGGACATGCGGAATACAAGGGAAAACTATGCGGGATTCTAAACGGGATAGACACCCGTGAATGGAACCCGGCTACAGATACGCAGATACCGGCAAACTATGACAAGTCGGACCTGACCGGCAAACGAAAGTGCAAGACCTGCCTCCAGGCCGAAATGCAATTGAAGGAGAATCCGGAAATTCCTGTCCTCGGTGTGATATCAAGGCTCGTTTACCAGAAAGGGATTGATGTACTCGCCGCAATAGCCGAAGACCTTTTGAAATACGAAGACATCCACTTCGCTGTTCTTGGGACCGGGGAATCCCGGCTGGAATCGCGCTTATCCGATCTCGCCGCGAAATATCCGGGCAGATTCGGTGTCTATATCGGATATAACAACCACCTCGCGCATCTTATCGAAGCCGGAAGCGATTTCTTCGCGATGCCTTCCAGGTATGAACCGTGCGGCCTCAATCAGATGTACAGCATGCGTTACGGTGCCGTCCCCATAGTCAGGCATACAGGTGGCCTGGCAGACACTGTAGTGAACTACGATCCCAAAAAGCTCTCTAACTCAACAGGTTTTTCTTTCTTCGATCTGGACGCTGACCCTCTGTATAAAACCATCTCCTGGGCTCTTTCAATCTACAGGAAAAAACCTGAACATATCAGGAAGCTCATGATCAACGGCATGTCCCGTGACTTCTCCTGGACCAGAGCAGCCGGGGAATACGAAAAACTGTACATGGACACGTGAAACAACCGGAGTTACCGGGTCTGACCTATATTTTTTAAGTCTAAGACTTTTTCTATAAGAATGTTGCAAATATCAATAAATAAAAAAAGGCTCTTACAGGCGTTTTTTGCCCATAAAAATTGCAACCGTTAAGCTGGGGGGTTTTGTGGCTGACGAAGGTTGTGTCAGCAGTTCAG
>CAZGYO010000342.1:0-2926 GCA_964530455.1 uncultured Victivallales bacterium | reverse complement strand
CTGTAATTCCATAGGGCATCGCCCCGCATATATTTTATTCTCGCACAAAGCCACAGAGATATTTATATTTTCTCTCACTTCTTCGTGCCTTTGTGCCTTCGTGCGAGATATTACTTGCTAAAATTCTACTATATTTTATTCTCGCACAAAGCCACAAAGCCACAGAGATGTTTTTTATTTTTATTTTCTCTCACTTCTTCGTGCCTTCGTGCCTTCGTGCGAGATATTTTTAATTTTATTTTCTGTCATTTCTTCGTGCCTTCGTGCCTTCGTGCGAGATATTTTTAATTTTATTTTCTCTCACTTCTTCGTGCCTTCGTGACGTTGAAATCGGCTCTTTTTACTTGCGAATTACGCACAAGTAGCTATTGTTAACCTGATCTCGGAAACATAAACCTGATTGAAAACGAATTTTGGAGGCACAAAATGTTGGGAAATACCTTCGGCAGAATGTTCAGAATCACGACCTGCGGCGAATCCTACGCGGGAGGGTTCCGCAAGAACCTGAATATCCCCGAGCAGCTATACGGTGGCCTTATGACCATCGTCGACGGGGTTCCGGCGGGGCTCGAAATAACCGCTGACATGGTGCAGCACGAGCTTGACAAACGCAAACCCGGACAGACACCGCTTGATTCCCCCCGCCTGGAAAAGGATAAGGTATATATCTTCTCCGGTGTCATGGAAAACAACCTCAGCACCGGCGCGCCCGTCGGAATGGTCATACCCAATAACGACATCCAGGACGTCCACATCAATGAATACAGGGACTACAAGGACGAAATACGTCCCGGTCACGCCGAATACGGCTACTTCAAGAAACACGGACAGTACGCTGACTGGGTCGGCGCCGGACGCGCCAGCGGACGCGAAACGGCAAGCCGGGTCGCGGGCGGCGCTGTCGCCCAGAAGATACTTGACAAATACGGGATCGATGTAATTGCCTACACCGTGGAATCAAACGGAATCAAGGCAAAACCACTTGCCTACCAAGAGGCAAAGGAAAACTACAGGAAAAACCAGATCAACTGCCCGGACCTCGATGCCGCACCGAAAATGATCGAGGATGTTCTGAAAATCAAGGAGGACGGCGACACCGCCGCGGGCATCGTCGAACTTGTCGCCACAAACGTCCCCGCGGGACTCGGAGAACCGGTATTCGACAAAATGAGCGCTCTTATCGCGCACGGGATATGCTCTATCGGAGCTGTAAAGGGAATAGAATTCGGCGCGGGGTTCTCACACTGCACTATGCTCGGATCGGACTCCAACGACGACGCCTACGTCGACAAGGAAAGCGGCCGCGTAAGATTCAGAACCAACCACTGCGGCGGCATTCTCGGCGGAATTACCAACGGCGAAGAAATACGCCTCCGGGTTGCCGTAAAAGCAACCCCCACCGTATCCGTCCCGCAGGAGACCGTCAACGTCAAAGAAATGAAGGGTATTGTCCTCGAACCCATCACGCGCCGGGACCCCTCCCTGCTGCCAAGGATATATCCGGTGATAGAGGCGATGACAAGATGCGCCCTGGTCGATGCCATCTACATGGCCGAAGCATACTGGAAAGTCAGCGGCATCGAAGATAAATGGCTTAATATCTGAAAAAAGGTTTTCACAATGAAAGTTGCTGTTGCATATTCAGGAGGACTCGATACCTCCGTCATTCTACGCTGGGTAAAAGAGACATACGACGCGGAAACCGTCGCGTTCTGCGCCGATCTGGGACAGGAGGAGGAACTCGACGGCCTCGAGGAAAAGGCCCGGGCCACAGGAGCATCTAAATGCGTAATAAAGGATCTCCGAACCGAATTCGCCCGCGATTTCATATTCCCCATGATGCAGGCGAACGCCATTTACGAGGGCGGATACCTGCTGGGCACGTCTATCGCGCGACCCCTGATATCCAAACACCTCGTGGAAATCGCCGAAGCGGAAAATGCCGACGCCATCTGCCACGGGGCGACGGGAAAGGGCAATGATCAGGTGCGCTTCGAACTCTCAGCATACGCGCTTTCTCCAGATATCAAAGTCATCGCGCCCTGGCGCGAGTGGGACTTCAAATCACGCAGCGACCTGATTGCATATGCCTCCAGGCACGGTATCCCAGTTCCGGTGACGGCGGAAAAGCCTTACAGCATGGACAGAAACCTTCTGCATATAAGTTTCGAGGGAGGAGTTCTTGAAGACCCATGGTCTGAATCTCCGCAAAACCTTTCAGTGATGACCGCCGCGCTGCACGACACCCCGGACAGCGCCGAATACCTGAACCTGCGCTTTGAAAAGGGAATCCCCGTAAGCCTCGACGGCACGGAACTCGAACCCGCGGAACTCATGAAGGAACTCAACAGAAAAGCAGGCAGACACGGTGTCGGACGTATCGACATGGTGGAAAACCGCTACGTCGGAATGAAAAGCAGAGGTGTATACGAAACCCCGGGCGGAACCGCCATTCATATCGCCCACAGGGCCCTGGAAAGCATAACAATGGACCGCGAAGTAATGTACCTGCGCGATAGCTTTATACCCAGCTACGCCAGAATGGTATACAACGGTTTCTGGTTCTCTCCCGAAAGAGAGATGCTCCAGGCGGCAATAACGGAAAGTCAGAAATTCGTCTCCGGCGAAGTCAGGCTTAAACTTTTCAAAGGCGCCTGTCACGTCGCCGGCCGCCGCTCCGAATACAGCCTCTATGATCCGGAAACCGCCACCTTTGAAGAAGATAAAACCTACGACCAGTCAGATGCCGAAGGATTCATTAAACTAAACGCGCTGCGCCTGCGTAACCGCGCCAGAAGCGCTCAGGGAAAAAAAACCTGAGGAAACCATGTTCATTTCCTTATCTGGTCCCGCCGAGGGAGCAGCATAAGTAAAGAGCCAATTTCAAAACTCTCCGTGGCCGCGCGGCCTGCCATTTTGGATGCGA
>CAZGYO010000341.1:0-2928 GCA_964530455.1 uncultured Victivallales bacterium | reverse complement strand
CAGTTCGGGGTCCCTTGACTTCAGCAGGGCGTTTACAAGTTCTCGCTGGCTTCTGCCGTGCCTTATGAGGGCCTCCATTGCCTTGTCGCGGGACTCGGCGTCCTCGGCTGCGAGTTTACGTATAAGTTCCTCGATATGATTCCTTCCTCCTTTTGCGCCCGGCTTGAGATTTGTGTCCGGCAATATGAAGTCGAGTATTCTCGAAAAAGCGTCGGGATATTTTTCCTCAATCTTTGAGAGGTCAAAGGATGATTTTTTTTGCAGCATTGCGGAAGATATTTCTTCAGGCAGGTCCTGCGCGGATGCAGGTCGCGCAAAGACAAGGAGCATAATAGTGGTTGAAAGAATCACCGCGCCGGGTCGTAGGCATCTGGCGTTCCCGTTCATTGCTCTAAGCGCGTAAAACATTTAAGCCGTTCCGAAAGATCATCAACGAGAACTGACTCCTCTTCGCCCGTGTCCATGTCCCGACAGGTAATCCTGCCGCTCCCGATCTCGTCTTCCCCGGTTATTACGGTGTATTTCGCGTTGACCCGGTTGGCCGCGCGCATCTGAGCCTTCATGCTTTTTGATTCGGTTTCCTTAAGAACGGGTATTCCAGAACTGCGAAGTTCGCGGGCGATTTCCAGGTTGAAGGCCATTGCCTTTTCGCCAATTGCCGCGAGGAATACGGGACGTTCTCCGACTGCCTTTTCGTGTAAACCAAGGGCCTTTCTTACCATGATGATGCGTTCTATGCCGAGTGCAAAGCCCACTCCAGGAATCGGTTTTTTCAGACCTGGAAGATGGAATTCGTACCGGCCGCCCCCCGCAATCGCGTCCTGTCCCCCGAGTTCCGGATGGATAAGTTCGAAAACCGTGTGGACATAATAATCCAGTCCGCGTACAAGCCTGGGGGATTCTTCGTATTCCACTCCCAGGGTGTCCAGTTTTTCACGCACTTCACGGTAGTATTCAACTGTTTGTGTGCTGAAGAAATCTAAAAGCGGAGGTGCTCCTGATACGATATCAGCGCAGGCCGGATTCTTGCAGTCCAGTATCCTCCAGAGATTCCCCTTGATCCTTTCAGCGCAGTCGTCGCACATTGAGGAGATTCTCTCGCTGAAATAGTCTCTTAACGCCTTTTCCAGGGGGCCCCTCTCGGAAGCCACTCCCCTCGTATTGAGAAGAAGTCTGGCTCCGGATATGCCTAGCGATTCGACGTAGTGCATCAGCATTGCCATGCATTCGGCATCCTCCTCGGCGGATATTCCGCCCGCGTTTTCCACCCCGATCTGGTGGAACTGTCTTCTGCGTCCGGCCGCGGGGCGTTCCCCCCGGAACATCGGGCCCATGTAGAAGACTTTTCTTGAAACGCCGTTCAGCACATCCGTTCCCGCGAGCGCCCTCATCACTCCCGCTGTGCCCTCGGGCCTCAGCGTAAGGCTTCTTCCTCCGCGGTCCTCAAAGGTATACATCTCTTTGCGCACGACCTCGGTTTCGTCGCCGAGCCCCTTCTGAAAAACTTCCGTGAATTCGAAAGATGGCGTGCGTATTTCCCCATATCCGTAGAGCCGAAAAATCTCTCTGGCCCTGTCCTCGATAAAGGTCCAGTCAGATATCTCTTCGGGAAAAATGTCAGACGTCCCGGGAGGAGGTGAATACTTTGCCATTTCCTGTTGCCGGTAGCTTTAAAACAGACACCCCGCAAGTTTCCCGCGGGGTATCGTTTATAATTTCAGTTTTGAGTCCTAGACCTTCTTGGGGTCAAGCTTCTCCACTCGTTCCTTCAGGTTTTTACCGGATCGGAACTTAACAACCACACGTTCGGGGATTATAACTTCATTTTCAGGTTTGTTGGGGTTCCGGCCTTTGCGGCTCTTGCGTACTTTTATCTCGAAAACACCGAAGTTCCGCAGTTCTATTTTCCGGCCGGCAGCTAATTCGTCGCCGAGGTAGTCGAAGGTCTTCTGAACTACATCCGCCACTTCGCACTGCGTTAGATAGCTTTCGCCAGCGATCCTGACAACAAGATCTCTTTTTGTCATTTCACTTTTCTCCCTTTAGTTTTTGGTACATATTCAGTGAACCATGTCGGGGTCGACCCGAGCAAACGGGGTTTGCTGAATATGTACGTTTTTTGTTGCTGATACAATGATTTCGTGAGCTATTATATCACCCCAAAATGCCCATGGCAAGCCGGTGTTATTATAAAATTATGGTTTATAGTATTTTATATGGTTTGTTTTCAGCGGGGCGGCGTAATATAATTCTGTTCGGGTTGCAGATTTGCCTGTCTCGTGTTAGTTTTTTGCGGAAATACATACAGTTATGGCTGAAGACGAAAAAAATCAGGAAAGCTTTTCTTTCGATAAACAGGAGCCGAATACCGACGGCCTGCCTGAGGATACCGGTGACTTCGCTTTTTCAGACGTTCCTTTCCTGAAAAAAAACGGTGGGTCAAAGGGATCCATAGACGATCTTCTCGCGAACCCCGTGGAAGACCAGGATGCCGCCACGGCGGAACCGGCCGCGGACGACCCCGCTGCAAGACAGCTCGAGGAAATACTCGGGACAGAGACTTCCGAGGTGGAAACCGTTTCGGGGTTTTCCGAGGATAAAACCAGCAGAACCGAATGGGAGGATGTGGTTTATCCGGGCAGAAAGAAGCTTTCCATGGTTCAGATATGCGCCGCCGCGGGAGTCCTTCTGGTCTTTGCGGTCTCATTTGCGGTATACCTGTTTCTCAGCAAATCCGGCGACATCCAGCCTGACAGGCCGACTTCAGATTCAGCGAAAACTCCCTCCGCGGATTCGGGCACGGGGGCGGAGATTGGCGACAAGCCGGTGGCGGACACTGTCGACCGTTCCCGAAAACTTGTTCAGGACGGGATGGAGAGAATCGAGACCGGGGACTACAGCGGTGCATTGAGTTTCTTCAAGGATGCC
>CAZGYO010000340.1:0-2931 GCA_964530455.1 uncultured Victivallales bacterium | reverse complement strand
CTCGATATTTCATTGGGCTAAACACCCGCTTTTGTGATTGAGTGCCGGCGGAATCTCACAGTTCCGCTTAAAAATTAAGCACTTGGATATGTGTATGGATATACGAATACTTGTTTTTGACGATGAAAAACAGATACGGGAGATGTTCGGCACATTTTTCATATCGAAGGGGTATAAGGTTCAGGCATTCCCGGATCCGTCGGAATGGTTTTCCGATAAAATTTCTCCGGAAACCTGTCCACGCACGGGATGTGAAAGGTGCGCGGACATCATCATAACAGACCTCAACATGCTACACATGGACGGATTTCAGTTTATACGGGAACTGAAACGAAGAAAATGCTCTATTCCCTATATTGCGGTAATGACAGCATACCTTGCCGAATACGATGCAATAATCCCGCTGCTGCGCAAGCACCGCATCAAGCTTCTGCTGAAGCCGTTTTCGCTCAACGATGTTGCACACTGGGTCGATGATGTCGCCGCCCGTATCACGGATGAGCGGACACTCGTGCCCGCGGGCGGCGCGAATTGCGCCGGCGCATTAATAGAGTAGTGCAGAAGCAACGGTGGCATCCGGATTTCGCCGGAGAATTTTTACGGAACCAGTTTATTCAACGGGTATTCCACGATACCCCGCGCCCCGTACTTTATCAATTCCGGGATAAGGTCCCTTACTACATGTTCATCCACAATGGTGTTCAGGGCGTACCACCCATCCTCTGCCAGATTCGAAATCGTGGGTTTCTCCAGCGCGGGAAGCCTGTCCATTATCGTGCCGAGGTTTTCCTCGGGAACGTTCAGCATGATACCGACCTTCCCTTCAGCCAGAAGCGCGGCCTTAAGCAGCAGCGCGAGTTTGTCGATTATGGCCTTCTTGGAGTTGTCCCTGTACGAATTGTTGTTGGCGATGAAACGCGTAGTGCTTTCGCAGAGAGTATCGATTATTTTCAGGTTGTTCGCCTTCAGGGAGGATCCTGTTTCGGTTATCTCCACGATCGCGTCGGCAAGTTTCGGCGGTTTGACCTCGGTCGCTCCCCAGCTGAACTCGACGGAAGCGTTTTCGACGCCTTTCTCCGCGAGATATTTTTGGGTCATCTTCACGGCCTCGGTGGAAATCCTCTTTCCTTCGAGGTCGGCCGGGGATTTGATGTTCGAGTTTTCGGGGACGGCAAGGACCCAGCGAAGAGGTTTTCTTCCCACTTTTCCGTAGACCAGTTCCGCTACTTCGGTAACCTCCGCGCCTGTTTCCACAATCCAGTCCTTACCGGTCAGGCCGCAATCCAGTATCCCCTCCTCGACGTAGCGGGCCATCTCCTGAGCGCGGATCAGCATGCATTCAATGTCCGGATCATCGATTTCAGGATAATAGGATCTCGAGGATATGTTTATCTTGTATCCGGCTTTCGCGAACATCTCCGCGGTTGCCTTTTCGAGGCTCCCCTTCGGTATTCCAAGTACTAATTTAGGCATGTTCAGATTTCCTTGCTTTGTATTCCTGGTGCTTTGTGGTCCGGTAAACTAGCACTATGACTGGAAGAGACAAAAAACAAAGTGAAAAATAATCACAATCCGGATTTTTCAAGATCCTCACGCGAAACTTCAAATATCAGGTAGGAGTAGGCGAGATGATCGACCGGTGAGAAATTCTCACGGAGCCACCGGTATTTATCCGGCTCGAATATGCCCGCGAGCCTGTTGGCGCCGACGACTATTTTTCCCGGGAGCGGCCTTTCAGGCTCGAAGACGCATTCGGGGTTTCGGGCAATGTATTCCCGGAGCATAAACTTGTTATGTCCCCAGTCAAGATTTGAATCGGCTAGAATCCTCCATGAGTGTTTTCTATCCGTTACAAGACCGTTGAAATAGGACACATAGTGCGGATGATACGAGACTGCGGATACAGCCGTGGCCAGGACAGATACCGCGAGCGCCGCTTTTAATTTCATTGACATCCGGGTCCAGTTTTCCATAATGGCGCCGGAAATGAATATATATAAGAATGGCATTACCGGAAGAAGATACCTTGCTCCCAACTGGGCATCAAGAAAGAAGTTGAGGAATATAAACAGGAAAAGCGGGGGAAACAGCAGCATCCATTTCTGGAAACGCGTTATTCCGGCGGTTTTTCCGGTGGCAAAGAGGAAGAAAGCCGCATAGCACAGTATTTGCGTCCCCAGCGGGATCTTGAAGAGCCATACGATAAAATAGTACCCGGGAATACCGCTTCCTTCTTCCGCCACGCGCCCCATGGCATAGATGCGAGCGAATGTGGCTCCTGTTTTTTCATTGTGTCTAACCATATCCAGTCCCCGGATGTAGGGTTCGGGAAAGGGCAGGGGAATATGCGACAGGCATCCGGAAACCGATTGAAGTCCATTAAACAGTTCGCTTTTGAATGTGTATCCGGAAAGAGGGGTGCCGCTACCGCGGAAAAGGAACGCTGTATTTATAATAAGCAGGTTTACGATGATGAAGACCAGAAGATGACCGGAAAATGCCGCCGCCTTTTCTTTCAGAAGATTTTTTCTTTTTTCGCGGATGGCGACCGCGAAAGGCCTGGCGTAACGGAAAGCGAACAGCGCCAAAAGCACGGGATAGAGCAGGATACACGAGTATTTCGCGGTCTGTGCAATTCCCAGCGCAACTGCGCTCAGCAGGGCATTTTTGAAACCGCCTTTCTTCAGGTATCGGGAAAAGATGTAGACAGAGCCGGTCACTGCCAGCGCTGCATAGAGGTCGGTCGTTATCAGTCTGCCGTGCGCGGCAAAGTTAGGCGAGAAAGCATAGAGAGCAAGCGCAAGTACGCCGGCCTTGAATGAGAACTCGGTTCTCGCCCAGTGAAAGA
This sequence comes from uncultured Victivallales bacterium, assembly GCA_964530455.1. Lineage (GTDB taxonomy): Bacteria > Verrucomicrobiota > Lentisphaeria > Victivallales > CAZGYO01 > CAZGYO01. The sequence goes on along the minus strand of CAZGYO010000340.1, from coordinate 83 downwards.
TAAGCAGGCCCAGAATCAGCGAGAAGAGAACGGTCACCATCCTTGCGGCGTTATAGTGCCTGAGAACGGGGAGTTTTATTCCG
>CAZGYO010000339.1:0-2935 GCA_964530455.1 uncultured Victivallales bacterium | reverse complement strand
ACGGTTTTATGAGACATCAGATACGCGCGGTTCTTTTTGACCTTGACGGGGTGGTGGTTTTCACCGACAAATACCACTATCTCGGCTGGAAACGCCTGAGCGACGAGCAGGGCTGGGAATTCGACGAGGAACTGAACCACCGGCTGCGCGGCGTGCCCCGGATGGTTTCGCTGCAGATTATTCTCGACCACAATTCCGTGAGTATTTCCCGGGAAGAAAAGGAACGATTGGCGTCGTTGAAAAACGAGTACTACAGGGAACTTCTTTGCGGCATCAACAGTGGGGACATGTATCCGGGCGCGGTCCGGTTGCTTGAAAAAATCCGTGCGGAAGGTGTTAAAACCGGGCTCTGCTCCTCGAGCAGGAATGCCCGAATGGCGCTGGACAAGTTGGGCTTGAACGGGTTTTTCGATACTGTAGTCACCGGCAATGACATAATAAACGCGAAACCCCATCCGGAGATATTTCTGCGTGCGGCGGAGAACCTGAAGATACCACCCTTCCACTGCCTGGTCTTCGAAGATGCCGAAAGCGGGATTCAGGCGGCCCTGGCGGCGGGAATGAAATGCGTCGGTGTAGGAACCCTTGAAAACCTGCCGAATGCTTCCGTCCTCGTCGAGGACTACGGCAGTATCGATATTGATTCGCTGCTCGATTCCGGGCGTATCTCGGGACTCCCGGCAGAAGATTGGCATGTCAGCCAGGACAACCCGCTCGACAGGCCGGCCTACTGGGAAACCGTCTTCGCGCTTTCCAACGGCTACCTTGGCGTTCGGGGGAGCCTTGAAGAGAATGCCCGCGGGGGGGCGCCGGGCACCTTTATAAACAGCTTCATAGGATACGAGGACTACGAACACATCTGGAGTTTCCCGGGCTATGCAAAACGTCTTCACGCGATGTTGAACGTGTGTGACTGGACCCCGATATCAGTCAACGTGGACGGGACTGGTTTTTTCGGGGGCGGGTCAAGCCGCGAATTCAGCAGAAGACTGGACATGGAAAACGGCTTGCTGGAAAAGAGCTTTGAATATGAAAGTTCCGCCGGAAACAAAATTATCGTGAAATCGGAGCGCATGGTGTCGATGAAACGCAGGCATCTTGCCGCGCAGGCCTGGAGAATAAAAGCGCTTGATCCGGTGGAGCTGAGGATTGAAAGCCGAATAGTGTGCGGGATGCCGAGCGCTGTTCTGCCGGGAGAGCAGGTAAAGGCACGCAATTTCAGCCGCGAGGGTAATCTTGACAGCGTGGAACTGGATTCGCTTACCGGGCCGGACTGCGCGGGCGCGTCTTTCAGTCAGAATTTTACTAAAAACGGTGAAGAGATATATACGGAATCTGAATTCAAAGATGCTGTAATTTCACGGAAAGTAAAGGTGAGGCTGGAAGCCGGGGAAAGCGTGGAGTTGACTAAGATCGCGGCATTTTTCACTACGCTGGACACGGGCAGAGACAAAGTCCTGGAACTCGCGCGGAAAGAGGCGGCGGACGGCGGGAAAATCGGGTTTCCGGGACTTCTCCGGGAACACTCCGAGTTCTGGCGGGACTACTGGAATATCGCCGACATAAAAATAGGGGGCAACGAAAAGGATCGGCAGGCGTTGCGCTTCAACCTGTTTCATCTGCGGCAGAGCCACCCGGAAGACGAACGCAGGAGTATTGGCGCAAACGGGGTGACCGGCGACAAGTACTGCGGTCATGTTTTCTGGGATACCGAGATGTACATGCTCCCGCATTTTCTGTATACCGAACCGGAAATAGTTAGACCTCTTCTGATGTACCGCTACAATATTCTTGACGAGGCCCGGAAACGCGCAGAAGAAATGGGCGGAAAAGGGGCGTTGTTTTCCTGGAACTCGATCACGGGCGAGGAATGCTGCGTCGTATTCGAGGCAGCGACAGCCGAGTACCACCTTGAAAGCGCGGTTGCCTGGGGAATATACAGATACGTCGAAGGCACGGGTGACACGGAATTCCTCTATGATTACGGAGCTGAGATCCTCTTCGAGACGGCGCGTTTCCTTGCCGACCTCGGCGGATTTGTCCCGCTTAAAGGAGACAGGTTCTGCATAAACGCTGTCTGCGGACCAGACGAATATGGGTGCGGAGTCAACAACAACTGCTACACGAACAGCATGGCCCGGTGGCATTTCAGCTACGCTGCAAGGGTTTTTGAACAGATGCACCGGGACGCGCCCGAAAAACTGAAAGCGCTTTCCGCGAAGACAGGGCTGAAGAGCAAGGAGGTGGATTTCTGGAAAAAGGCCGCCGACAAGATGTATATCCCGTACAACGAAAAACTGGGAATCCACGAACAGGACGACTGTTTTTCGGGGCTGGAACCGGTGGATATGGACAGCATCCCGAAGAATACCGATCTGCGGGAACTTATGCATCCGCTGAACCTCTGGCGCCTGCAGGTCTGCAAACAGGCGGATGTGGTTCTTCTAATGTTTGTGCTCGGACACAGATTCGACCTGGAAACCAAGAAGGCCAACTACGAGTTCTACGAACCGAAGACCTGCCATGGCTCGTCACTTTCAGCGTGTATACACAGTATAATAGCAGCGGAGACAGGACACATCGAAGACGCGTACGACTATTTCCGCCACAGCGTTCTGATGGATCTTAACGATTTCAAGAACAACACTTCATCCGGGATCCACTCGGCATGTCTCGGCGGCAGTTGGATGGCTGTTGTGAACGGTTTCGCCGGAATGAGGGACTATCCAGAAGGGCTGCGGTTCAATCCCCGGCTGCCGGCCGCCTGGGACTCTGTCGAATTCAAACTCGTCTGCAAGGGCAGACTTCTGAAAGTGCGGATTGAAAATGACAGCGCTGAATTCGCGCTGCTTGACGGCGGCAAACTGAGTTTCAGGTGCCGGGACGAGGAAGTGAAACTCTCAAGAGAAAATCCGAAACTGAAATTGGCTCTTTA
>CAZGYO010000338.1:0-2949 GCA_964530455.1 uncultured Victivallales bacterium | reverse complement strand
GAGATAATCACTGATTCGACATTCTTTTCCGTGCGTTCGGTCAATCTGCCGCTTGGTCCAAGATACCAGCCCCAGGTAATCAAGCTGATATCGCAGATAGGTGAGTCAATGGATTTTCTGGCATGCCGCGAATTCCGCACGGGGGATAATCCGAAACACATCCACTGGCCGTCTTCGGCCAGGGCCGGAAAACTTATCACAAAAGAGTATCAGGAGGAATATGTCTGCCGGGTGGCTCTTATAGTGGACACATACCTGCCGGAAACGCGCAGGCTTTTCTCCAGGTTCGCGAAACGCGAATATCCCAGCTTTGAGGCGTCCGTTTCCCTGGCCGCGGCTGTCGCGGATTATTTTACCCGCGGTGATTATGTTGTGGATATCTTTGCCGCCGGCAAAGATGTGTACCATTTCCAGGGGGGGAGGAGCCTGGCACAGTTCGAGAACATTCTCGACATACTCGCGTGCCTGGATCCGAACCACCGCGAGTCGATCCGGAGCCTGGATCCCCCGATAATGGAGGAGATCGCCGGTATCGGCAGCGCATTGGTAATACTTCTGGACTGGGATCCGGACAGGCGCGACTTCATACGGAACCTTTCCGAATACGGAGCCGCGGTGAAGACCGTCGTAGTCTCGGAAAACACAAGACTGCCCGTTCCGCCGGAAGTGGTAATATTGCCGCCTGCGGAGATATCCGAAGGGAGAATACAGAGCCTTTGAAAACCGAAAGAAAAAAAAATCAGTTTCTGATAGCTCTTTTCGCCGGCATGATTAATCTGGCCGCGTTTTATTTCAGCGTCAGCGCGGATCTTCCGCACGTCTTTTTTATCTGTTTTGCCGGAACAGTTGTGACTCTTTTTCTGAAAAGACCCGTCAAATATACAGACCGCGGCATCATATACGGGATACTTCTGGCGGGCACGCTGACAATCCTGCTGAACCTGGTCTTTCCCATGGACGAAAACAGGTTCGGATATATAGGAGAGATGGGGAAATACGTTGTTCCGTTCCTTTTATATCTGGCCGTCCTCGTGACTTTTTTCGACACAACGCCTACAGTCCTCGGCATATGTATATCCTTCAGTGTGACAAGTCTTTTTTTTGCGGGAGACACATATCCCGGGGCAGCCGACCTGGAACGGCTGTCTTTTTTTCAGGCTCTTGCTGACAGGGGGTACGTCTTTATGCTCATGACGACCATACTTGAATTCGTGATGTTTATCCTGGCCCTGCAGATACTGCGCCCGGGGGAAACGGATAATTCGCCGCTTCGCGCGCCGCTCAAAACCGTCCTGATACTCGCGATAACAGTCACGGCCGCTCTTTCCGGGTTAGGGATTTATCACCTTTTTGAAAAATATGAAAACGTCATTCGGCGCCTTCAGCACATGATGATTCGCAGGTCGACTTTCAGGCATTACTCCGGAAGAATCGTTTTCGGCGACGACATAGATCTAAACCGCACGATCAACCCGAGGCTCGAAAAAAACAGGGACAAGCTCGTCCTGCGTTGCTGGAGCAAGTATCCCCCGGGTTATCTGCGGGGAAGGGCTTATATCAACTACTCGAACGGAAAATGGAGCATCGGGGATCTTATAAACAAGCGTTTTCAGGCGGGCGCCGCCGGTCTTATTGTCTCCTACAGGAAATTCTATTTCCCGGGATCTGAGGACAGGCTGCCGCCGGTCACATATAACATATATCCGAGCAGAACACTGCTTTCGGATGTGCTCCTGTATCCCGCGGAGGCAACGCACCTTGAGCTAGTCGCAGACAAACTCAACTATGGTGATAACGGGATTGTGATTCCCGATGACTGGAAGAGGGATGGCGGCTACTCCGCGCACTGCGGGACGCAAAGCCAGGCGCAGGCCTATCCGCGCCCGGGCACCTTTGACAAAAACGAATATACTTCGGTTCCGGAAAATCTGAAAAGAGAGATGGATTCCGTTGTGCGGGATGCCCTGGCATCCTCCGGCACCGCAACACCAGTCTCCGAAAAAGAACTGGTGGAAATTCTTCTGGAATATCTCAGGCGATACTACAGGTACGAAATTGTAGAGGAAAACAACAATCGATCCGTCCCGGGTCCCGGTGAGGAAACCCGAACGGATCCTGTAGTCCATTTCCTGAAAGAGCGGAAGGCCGGCCACTGCGAATTTTTTGCCTCGGCGCTGGTTCTCATGCTTCGGTCCCGCGGAATCCCCGCAAGATACGTTACGGGATTCGTATGCATGGAAACCCATCCTTCGGGAGACTACCATGTCTCGCGTATCGGCGACGCGCACGCCTGGGTCGAGGCATATGATTCGGAAAAAGAGGAATGGGTGCTGCTTGAACCCACCCCCCCGTCGGGAGTTCCAAACTTCAGACATGACTGGAGCCTGGCGGAATCCTGGAAGGACAGGATTTCCGCGTTTTTCCAGAGCCTTTTCGCCGACATGCGCAGAGGTTACTTCGCAAAAGCCGTAGTCGATATTTTCAAGTCGACTTTCAGCCTGCTTCTTTATCTTGTATGGCATCCGATTCGGGGCCCCGGCTTTATAATCGTTCTTTTTCTGATAAACCTGTACAGACTGCTTCGGTCGGGAAATGGCAGGTACCGCGGTGACATCTCGCCCGCACGGCAGGAGCTTTGCGGAATATTCTCCAAAATCGAGAAAGCTGTACGGGAAAAGACCCGAATACAGCGGGAACACGGAATGACGGTTTCCGAATGGAAAGAAAATGCCGCGCATAGCGCGTTCTTCAGCTACCGTTCAGAACTCCGCGGATCGTTCAACACCCTGCTTAAGGAGTACGAAGATCTGAGATACCGGCAACCCGACCCGTCTCCCAAAGAAATAAAATCTTTCAGAAACAAGTATTCGAAAATCGCGGTACTGCTCAGGAAAAGAAGCTAGCCCCGTTATTTCATAATAAGAGCCAGTTTCAAAACTCCGCGTGAAC
>CAZGYO010000337.1:0-2977 GCA_964530455.1 uncultured Victivallales bacterium | reverse complement strand
AGTCAAAAAATGGCTGTAGTTATAAAAAATGTTGATTTCTTGGGAAGTTTGAGTTTCGGCGACTTGAAAAAATACCGAAAAGTACTTATAATAGTAGCGTCGGGAGAAAAGGCATACAAAACATCAGATGCGAGGGATATGAATATACGTTGGTGAAGTCCGGCGGGCTTTCCGCAGGTACAATGCACAGTGTTTCCGGTATATGCCATGCCACAGGAGCCAGTTTCAAAACTCCGCGTGAACCGCGTTGGTAGCGCCTGTCTGCGTGCCTGCCTGAGCGACTACGCTCGCAGTCAGGCGACGCACAGGCAGGCGGCCACGGAGAGTTTTGAAATTGGCTCACAGGATATGATAATTAACCGTGAGAGTATCCCGCAAAAAGCTGAGGGTTTAAGGAAAAATGAAGGCTGAAAACAACGAGATTGTAGATTTCTACAGGCAGTTGTCGCTTCTGATCGACTCCAATCTTCCGCTTCCGGAAAGCCTGAAGCAACTCGCAGGGAATATGCGGCGGCGGGATTTCAGAGAGGTGATCGATAAGCTCGCGGAGCAGACTGAGCGTGGCGCTCCTCTCTCTGAGGCGATGAAGAGGTTTCCGAAAAAGTTTCACTCATTCCATATCAGAATGATTGAGGGTGGCGAAAAGAGCGGCACACTGCCCGAAATACTTTCCGAAGTCGCTTACTCTTCCCATATCGATTTACAGCTGGTTTCGATGGTAAAGACTATCGCCGCGTATCCTATCTTCGTTATCGTCTTTTCAGCAAGCGTTTTGCTTTTGCTGTATACATTTATCGTTCCCGGGTTCCAGGAGATTTTCGATGAACTTCTTGAAGGGGCGGCTCTTCCTCGACTTACAGAGCTGACTTTATCTTTATCCAGGTTCTGTGTATACAATTTTCCGGTTCTGTTGCTGCTTTTCGTGCTGTTTATAGTGTTTTGCATCTGGCTGTTCGTCTCTAACTCATTGCCGGCAGCGAGAATATTTCTCACAATAACAAAGGCAATGCCGCTTGCCGGGTCCATATTCAGGAATCTTATGATGGCGCGAATATGCTCGATGTGGTCCGTCCTGGTCAAGCAGGAGATGCCGACTCACGAAGCCTTGAAGACGATTGCCGGGTTTGTGGGAGGCGAAAAACTTTCAGCCGCGCTCAAAAGGGTATCAAGAAAAACATTTGAGGGGCAATCTCTTGTTGACAGCCTGAAAGCAGAAGGCGCCGTATCCGATATGATTGCCGTGGCTGTCAAGCATGCTCCTGAAAATGAACTTCAGGAGGAGTTGGCGACGCTGGCGGGGATATACAAGGACAGAGCGGCCGGCGCAATAAAAAACGCGGGAATGACCTGGGAGCTGTTCCTGCTCATTTTCATGGCTGTACAGGTTGGGTTTATAGTCATAAGCTTATTTATGCCTCTTACAACGATGATTGAAAAGCTGGGAGGATAAAAAGCTTTGAATGATATAAGACTTTTCAATGATGATCTGTCCGCGTCCTTTTTTCGGAGATGTTTTGGCCCATCTGGCTTTGAAAGAGAAATCACCGACATCCTTGCCTGGGCTGTGCGCCGTGATATACCGTTTCACGAGGCATTGTCCGCATTGTACGATATCAGGAGCACTGGCAGACGCCGAACAGGGATAAAAACCGGCAGCTTTTTAGACAGGGACATCGCCTTCCGGGAAAGGGGTTCATTGAAAACCCGTCTTAAACATGCCATTGGAGACCTGCAAGATGGCAAGGCTCTTGGCCCCACCCTCAGAAAATGGCTTTCAAAATATCTTAGCCACTATTTCCTTGCCGCCGTGGAGAACGCGGAACGAAACCGCTGTCTTCATAGAATACTTCCACAGCTCGCGAAAAGTGCGAATTTCAGATCCGGGTTAAAGGAACATATCAGCAATTGCGTGATGTACCCGACTATTCAGTTTTCCACATCCATGATAATGATTCTCGGATTATATATGTTTATGATCCCCAAACTAGAGATTATTTATGAAGAAATTTCGCGCGGGGTGCCGTTGCCGGGTCTTTTGGCATTTGTCAATACGATAGCGGCATATTGCAGCCAGGCAATTTTTCCCGCAATAGTGGCTCTATTGTGGATGGTGGTTGCCGCTCCCGCGATCATCTATAATAAAATCGATCCGAACAGCGACATTTACCTGCTTTTGGCTATTGTCATGCAACTGATATTTTTTATTCTCGTCCCGTTCATTTATTTCAAAGCGACAGTTAAGTTTCTGCGGTTCATATTGCGTCCCGTCACAAATATGGCTTCCAACGCGCTGATTCACGTGCCATATCTCGGGCGACAGCTCAGGAAGCTGGCTTTACTTGAGGTGGCCGGAGCAATGGCAACACTCACGGGAGCAGGCTATGACATTGCGGATGCCGCCCGATGGAACGCGGACGCCGTCTCCCGGCGCTGGCTCAGGAGAAGGCTTGCGAAATTCGCGAACGCCGTCGAATCCGGCCGGTATTGGGCCGATGCCTGGTGCGAGGAAATGAAACTCGGATCGAAAGCCCACGACTGGATAATCGGCAACGCTGCCTGCCGGCAAAATCCTGAGGAGGGGTTTCTGACCCTTTCGGAATGGCTGGCAGACGAAATAAGGAGCGCAAACACTTTATTGCTTTCTTTCTTTGAAGTTTTCTGTATTCTTTTCAATGCGGCTTTAATAGGCTTTACAGTTTTCGCTATATGGCAGGGATTGTGGACTTTGATTTACTACAGCACTCAACTCGATTAAATTGTTTATGTCAGCTAAGAATACAACAAAGAATCTTGAAGACGCTGTCGCTTTCATCGATGGAATACTCCTTGACGCACTCGAGTCCGGGGCAAGCGACATATACTGGATCCCCTGCGGGAACTCCTGCTATATACGATACAGAATCAATGGGGTACAGAAAGGCATGCGCGAAATTAGCGGCAGAGAATTTATTGACCAGTGCGCGTCAAGAATTAAGGT
>CAZGYO010000336.1:0-2996 GCA_964530455.1 uncultured Victivallales bacterium | reverse complement strand
ATTTCAGATGCATTTATCTATCCCGAAACGGCGAATTCCTTTTCGGGGAACTTTTTGAACAGCGATTCATCGTAGGTGCCGATGCATATTCTTTTGCCGGCATCGAGTAGCTGACGGTATAAAGGATGCCAGCTCTCGTCGTTGGATTTCGGATTTCCCGCTCCCGGAACCCACTGTACAGCGAAAAGATCCTGTATTGAACAAAGATACTTCACGTGCGGAAGCTGTCCGGGGCCGTCAAGATGATACACGGTCCTGCCGGGAAACTTCGAACAGTGGCGCCTGACCATCGGTAATACAAACTCCGCGAACATGTCAGGTCCTGTCATCGCCGAAAAATCGCAGTACGTAAGATATGTCGGTTCAGCCGAAAGATACCTCATGACACAGGCGCTTAGACCGTTGTTGGCTTCGTCGAGTATCTCCGCGTAGCTTTTATATACACTGTCTCCGAAACGCCCGACCACGTCCAGAGTGTCCTTTATCGCATCCGGACAGTCCATGGTGTCGGTCAGAAGATTTATGTTGTGCCGCAGCGAAGAAAGCACGTCCATCCCGTCGCCGAGGTCCGGCATGGATATTATGTATTTCCCGGAAAGCCGCTCAGCTGTCCTGCGTAGCATCCTGTCGGCGTAATCACGGTATTTTATAACCTCCGGTGTCGGGTTCTCTATGATTGCGGTTATCTCCTCAAAACTCATCGCCTCTTCCGGTTCGTGCCATACAGTCGGTTCAACATACCTGAAAAAACCCGATATCAGAGCTGTCAGACATACCGGCCCGAAGCCCGGACATATGAAGTTGTAACCCGCACGCTCGTGCCTGTAGAGGCCGGCGTATACCTCCATGTAGTCCAGCCATTCGTCGATGTAGGCGAAATTGTCTTCCGCTATCGACAGTTCAAGAGCCCGCGCGCCCATAAGTTCCGGTTTCCAGGTATCCCACTTTGCCGTAACGGATTTCGGCATCCAGTCCTTCAGGACAGGATCCAGCAGCGAGAGTTCCCCGCGCTGCCTTATAATGTACCGGACGGCTTCCGTGTTTTCACGCTTCCACCATTTCTCCCACGCGGGAAGCGCCTCTTTAAGGTTTCCAGGCTCGAAATTTTCTTTTTTCATTGTGGTTCTCCTATGCCCCAATTAGACAGCGCTCGAAAAGCCTTTCCTAAGCGCTGCAATGCCGCGAGGGCTTTTCTCTGCTCCATCTTTTCTCCATTTCTTCCTGAAATGAAGTGATTTTGCAAAACAAAATATACTTCTTGCCCTTTTTTATGCGAAAATCGCATAGAAGTGTTGGTTTTGATTTGTTATATTGAGAATAAAGCGTCTTAATCTGAACGCAGCTGTGGCTATTTGCAAAAACAATTGGTATATTAGGTCGGCTTTTTATGCAAGATTTTCAAATAAAAATTATAGATAGTGTTGACGCAGCCGATTTTATGGAGCTTTATCGCGATGCCGGCTGGTGGGACGAGTCCTGCACGCCGGATTTCATCCCTGAACTCGTTTCCAACTCCGTCGTTTTCGCCGGAGCCTTTATCGGCGATAAAATGGTCGGAATGGGACGCGCTATCGGAGACGGTTGCAGCGATGTCTACATTCAGGACGTTATCGTGCTTACCCGCTGCCGGGGACGGGGGATAGGTTCGCGGATGATCTACGCGATAATCCGCGAACTTCGCAAAAGGAATATCGACTGGATAGGGTTGATAGGAGAACCGGGGACCAAGCCATTCTACGAGAAACTCGGCTTTGCCGAGATGGAGAAACATATACCGATGAAACTTCAATAGATATGCTTTCACTGGAACTCCGACAAATTGACATAAAAGACAGGGAACACTTTGACAGGCTGGTTAAGGGAAGTGACTACTTTTCCTGCGAAGACAGTTTTACCAACCTCTATTCCTGGGCCTGCGTCTACAAAACAGTATGGGGCTGTTTCAAGGATATCACGGTCGTCTATTTCAAGACTCTGGACGACCTGCTTATGCCGCTGACCCCGAAGGCGGAAACCGGGGAACTCGTGGATATCGCGAAGTATTTCCGTAAACAAGGGGAAAACCCGAGATTTTTCCGGGTTCCGGCAAACTGCCAGGAAAAAAAAACTGATCTCGAAGAGTTCTTCAGCATAAAAAAAGATGACGCAGCCACGGAATATCTCCACCGGACTGAACGCATGGCCGAACTCAAGGGAAGAAAACTGCGCAAAAAACGCAACCTTATATCCCAGTTCGGCAAAGAATATCCCTCGGCACACATAGAACCGCTGAACACGAAGAACATGGAGGATTGCTTCGTCTTCGCCGCCGAGTGGGCCAGGGGGAAAAGTATTAGCGCCTCATACGAACTGTGCGCGATTAGAAGGTCTTTCGAGAAACTGGACGATCTCGCTATCGAAGGCGTATGCCTATACAATCAAGACAGACTCCTCGCTTTCTCCATATACAGCATATATGAAAATATGGCTGTCGTCCATTTTGAAAAGGCGCGCAGAAAAGCCAAGGGCGCGGCTCAGGAAATAAACCGTGCCGCGGCCGAAGCGCTTCAGGGACGCGTGGAATGGATCAACAGGGAACAGGATATGGGTATCCCCGGTCTGCGTAAAGCCAAGATGTCATATGATCCCGACCTCCTCCTGGAATCATATTCAATGAAACTCAGCCCGTGACATCAGCTTCAAAACCAGGGTTCAATATCCAGAGCCAATTTCAAAACTCTCCGTGGCCGCCTGCCTGGTCTGCCCCAGCCATTTCACCGCCCCGTCTGTTGCGCCTGCGCTACCAACGCGGTCACTGGCTCTTGGATCCAAAATCTTCTGCGAAAAACGCCTGGAGTTGATATTGTCGCAAAAAAATGCTGCGGGGGGCTGGTTTTGTCGCATATAGGGGCTATTTTCATGCCCCCGAAAGACGCACATATTCAGAAAACCCCGTTTGCTCGAGGTCAGTACTGGACAGTCTTCAATTGTCTCAGCCCCGACCCCGACGTGGTTCA
>CAZGYO010000335.1:0-3008 GCA_964530455.1 uncultured Victivallales bacterium | reverse complement strand
CGTGAATAGCGCTGAAGGCGCGGGATAACACAGCCCAGTCCGAAGGGCTGGGGCAACTTGATCCACCCCCCATCCCAAAAGCGCTGTAAGCGCGAAATACAATTCGCGGATTTCGCGGATTCGGCTATTTTTATTTATTGATATTTGTAAAATGTTTATAGAAGGAGTATTAGGTTTAAAAAATATCTCTGTGGCTTTGTGGCTTTGTGCGAGAATAAAATATAGTAGAATTTTAGCAAGTAATATCTCGCACGAAGGCACGAAGGCACTAAGAAATGAGAGAAAATAAAATTAAAAATATCTCTGTGGCTTTGTGGCTTTGTGATGGTATGCACCAGCCATTTCGTAGCGCCGTCTGCCGCTCAACGGACTATTCCACGGGTCGTATATACCTTTCCTCGAGTTGATGAAGCTCTTTCTGCCACGCGGCAATCCTGAAGCGTCTGTTATGTATGCATTCGCGGTTTCCGAATTCACATGATCCGTCGGCTTTTGTACCTCCGCAGGGTCCGTTGGCCAATCTTTTCGGACACGTTTCCGGGCACACGTACTGTGTTAGCTGAAGCCTGCATCTTCCGCACCTGGGACAAGCTGCCAGAATCCTTTTAGTGATGTACCTTTCATCGGGAGCAAGGCGTCCGGAATCTTTGAAAAGCGCACTAGACAGTCTGTACACTGTTTTTTCAAAGCGTTTCGGACCCAGCCCGGGTATTTCGGTTTTAACAGGTTTATCATCGTATGTTTTTCTGAACAGTTCCTCGAACATGTAGAACCTGTTCGGATACGGGGCCATGTCGGCTCTTGCCAGGTGTTCGAGATAAGCCTCTTTCCAGTCCTCGAAACCCGCGAATTCGCGCACCGCATCCGCAATTAGCGTACAAACCGTCATCACGTGTTCCGGGTGTTCCACTCCGTGAATCTGCACACCGCTATAGCCCAGAAGCCGGGCGCCGGCCGAAACGATCTGTATGCGCCGCCACTGGGCCGCGGCGAACTGCTGGAACCCGTACCTGGACTCCTGCTCAAGCATTCTGCGAAAATCGTCAGATATATGTATCCCTGGCCTTTTGCCCTCTATAATCTCCGCGGCTGAATCGGGAGTGAGGACAAATATGCGTGCCAGAACGGGGATAGGCGCCTCGCGCATCTCAAGGAACCAACGGAGTTCCTGCATCTTCATCATGTCCCAGCCCGCCTGTGCCACTATCATGCCGGCGCCGGTTTTTATTTTCTTCATCAGTTTGTAGTACTGCATGTACAGGTCGGATGGCGTATACTTGAAAGGGGAAACGACGGCGCCCGGAAAAAAGTAGTCTTCCCCCATATTGCGGATCTCTGTAAGCGTGTGGATACTGTCGACATATGGGATGCGCCTTGTTTCGGACCTGCTTTCGCCGGCTGCGCCTTCACCCGTCACGGCAAGCAGATTTCTGAATCCGGAAGCCCGGCAGCGTTCTATGTTATCTCTGATCTCCGGCAGACTTTTGTTCTTTCCGCTTAAATACAGAACGTGGCGGTTTCGGTTTTCCTTTGAAAGAAAATCCGCGAAATCCGCGATACTCCGGCTTTCGCCGACGGAAACCTTGTCAACCAGGGCCAGCGCTGCCGGCACGGATCCGTTGTGAATCGCCGCATGCTCGATCTTCCGGAGAATCGCACCGGAAACATCATTATCGCTCTCTTTCGAGGGGACTTCATGTTCAAGGAGTATATTGAAAGACCCCGAGTCCAGAAGCTTTCTGAAGGAGTTCTCCCTCTTCTCAAACTCTATCTCCATCTGTATATCTTTGCCCATTTCTGTTCGAATCCCTGCCTGAAAGTCATGTATAGTCCGCTTTGCCGCGGTATTTTAGTGTTTATAAATTGCAAAACCGCTCTCTCAGCATAATATTAATTTTTCACACAAACCGAACAAAAGCAAATGGATTTTTATCATGGCTGAAAACAAAAAATACACATATCCCGATCCGATTCCCCTGGATGACCGGAAGTGGCCTGACCGGCGCATCGAGCAGGCGCCGACATGGTGTTCGGTCGATTTGCGCGACGGCAATCAGGCTCTTCCGATACCGATGAACCCGGAGAAGAAGATGCGCTACTTTGAACTTCTCTGCGGGATAGGATTCAAGGAGATAGAAGTCAGCTTTCCGTCCGCTTCACAGGACGACTTCCGCTTTGTCCGCGAACTCATTGAAGGCGGACACATACCGGGCGAGGTCAGGATATCGGTTCTCACGCAGATGAGAAAACACCTTATAGAGAGGACAGTCGAGTCCCTTGCAGGAACAAAACAGGCAACGGTCCACTGCTACGTGGCGACAAGTGATCTTCACGGAAAGCTGGTTTTCGGCAAAAACCATTCCGAGTTGATGAATATGGCGGTTGACGGCACACGCATGACGGTCGAAGCCCTTGAACGCGCGGGACTTCTCGAGACGACGGGGTACGAGTTTTCCCCTGAAGAGTTCACCGACAGCAAAATAGATTTCGCCGTGGAGGTATGCGAAGCTGTTCACGATGCCTGGCACTGCCCGTCCAAGGGCAATTTTGTGCTGAATCTTCCGGCTACAGTGGAGCGGCGCCCCCCCTACCAGTACGCTGACATGATCGAGTACTTCTGCTCGAAATACCGTTATACCGATGACACGACGATAAGCATACATTCGCACAACGACCAGGGCTGCGCCGTGGCAGCGAGCGAGATGGCTATTCTCGCCGGGGCCGAGCGTGTGGAGGGAACGCTTTTCGGTCACGGGGAAAGAACCGGCAACCTCGACCTGGTGGTTCTCGCGCTCAATCTGCATTCGCGCGGGATAGAGACCGGGCTTGACTTTTCGGATATTGACCATGTTGTCAAGGTAGTCGAGGAATCCTCGGGGATCCCCGTCCATCCAAGGCATCCGTACGCGGGCGAATTGGTATTCACCGCGTTCTCCGGCTCGCATCAAGACGCGATCCATAAAGGGTTGGACCGCCGAGACGAACTTAAAGACCGCTTTCAGGGATGG
>CAZGYO010000334.1:0-3010 GCA_964530455.1 uncultured Victivallales bacterium | reverse complement strand
GAATATCATTAACGTTTTTGCGTTTGAAGAAGATTCTGACTCCACCTGCATTATTATGGAGTATCTCGGGGGTGGCAGCCTGGCTTCGTATATTTCCAGGAAGAATAAGGTGGAGGTGGAGATTGCCGTCAGGATAATGCTGGACGTCTTTTCCGGGCTGGAGGCCGCGCATTTAGCGGGGATCATTCACCGCGACATAAAACCGCAGAACATCCTTTTCGGGCCGAGGGGCGAGGCGAAGATATCCGATTTCGGCGTTGCTTTCCAGTCTGTGTCTTTCGGCGGATCCTTATATCTGGACGGGAAATTTTCGAAGCGGTTTGTGGGCACGCCGGTATATATGGCTCCTGAACAGATAAGCAGGGGGAACCCGGATGCTCGGTGCGATTTGTATTCGGCGGGTGTTATCTTTTATGAACTGGTCACCGGATCTTTCCCGTACCGGACAAAACCGGAGATGACGCTTGAGGAGATTCTCGAGATGGCAGTCGACCAGGAGCCCGTGCCGATAGAGAGAATGGATGTTCCGGAAGAACTTTCCAGGGTGATCTTCAGGCTGATGGAGAAGGATCCGGACCACAGATATCCGGATGCCTCCGCCGTGATCTCGGATATAGGAGCTCTGCTTCCGGAAACAGGCCTACACAGTTCCCAGGGAACCGGCGGGGAAATACGTTTCGGCACCAGCGGGCCCGTGCTGAGTTCGCCTGCCGCGATGCTCGAGGACGTGCTGCGGCTTTTCCTTATCGACGGCAAACTGTCCATTTCCGAACGGCATGAACTCGAGCGCAGGGCTGAACGGCTTGGGATACCGCCCATGCAGGCCGCCTCCATGGAGGAGGATCTGCGCGCCGAGATGTCGTTGCCGGCTCTTGCTTCTCTGAAAGAGTACAGCGAACTCCTGAAAGGATTTTACGCATCGTCCTCTGATATGGCTCTGACGCCGACACAGGAAGCATACGCCGAAAAAAAACGCTCTGATCTGAACATAAGCAGCGAGGAAAGCGAAAGTATAAAATCCGAGATCGTGACGGGACTGAAAATTGACAGGACAATGAAGAACAGATAGCCCGAAATTTTCACACGGTGGTGAGTTTCCGGTTTTGAAATTGGCTCGATAGTCTGTATTTTATTTTCAAAGCGGGCTGTGAAAATATGCGGAACAGGCTTGAATGCCGGTGTACGGAGTATATTTTTAGGTCAGAGTTTCTTCAGCGTGTACATATTCAGCAAACCCCGTTTGCTCGGGGTCGGTACTGGCCCGTCTTCGAGTGTCTCAGCCCCGACCCCGATGTGGTTCACTGAATATGTGCTTCAGCATAGTTACCAGGATATGAAAAAAGGATTGGCTTAATATGTTCAAGAAATTTATTCTTCTGTTTCTGGTTCTCGTTGTAGTCGCGCTTGCCACGATTCCCGCCTGGTCCTCATACATGGCCAAGAAGGCTTTCGAGAATCACGAGGATCCGCGCAGCCCGATGGTGGTGCAGAAGGCGGTGAAGATCAAACTTGCAACTCTTTCCTACAAGGAAGGTCGAGTGCTTTGTGAGAAGGCGGTGATATATTTCCCGGAATCCAAAGAACTCGCGTATTTCATGTACTCTGCTGCTGTCTGTGCCAAGAAAGAGGGTCTGCCCGGCGTGGCCTGCTACTGGTACGGGCGTTTTATACGGAGTTTTCCAGAACACCAATGGGTCCAGGAAGCCAAAAACAACTACAATAAACTGAAAGATCTGAAGGAGTAGAGATGATGCATTTTGCGGGTACACTGGAAAAACTTCTTGAATCGCGGGACCTCTCATTCGAGGAAGCCAGAGCCGCGATGAACTCGATAATGGAAGGGGGCGTGGGAGAGATACAGCTTGCATCCTGGCTGACCGCTTTGAGGATGAAAGGCGAGACTGCCGCTGAAATCGGAGGATGCGCCGCGGCGATGAGGGAAAAGGCTGTACTGGTCGAATGCGCGGATGAAAACGCGGTAGACATAGTCGGCACCGGTGGTGACGGTGCTCACACATTCAATATATCAACGACCGCGGCTTTTATTGCCTGTGGAGCCGGCCTGACAGTGGCCAAACACGGGAACCGCGCGGTGTCGAGTAGTTCTGGCAGCGCGGACGTCCTTGAAGCGCTCGGGGTAAGAATTGAACTTAGCCCCGCCGAGATGTCGGCCTGCCTGAAAGAGACAGGAATAGCATTTCTCTTTGCGCCGCTCCTGCATCCGGCGATGAAATACGCCATGCCGGTAAGGAAGGCGCTTGCGGCGCGCACGGTCTTCAACATTCTCGGACCGCTCTGCAATCCTGCGCGGGTCAAAAGGATGGTTCTCGGGGTATACGATGGCAAACTCTGCCGCACAATAGCCGAAGCGTGCCGCGATATGGGGCTTGAGAGGGTTCTCGTGGTTCACGGCGACGGCCTGGATGAAATAAGCACCGCCGGAAAGACTTCAATCTGCGAACTTCGCGGAGGATCTATTGAAGAATACAGCTTCGATCCGCTTGCTTATGGGATAAGGATTTCTTCGGTCGCGGAACTGTCCGGAGCCGCCCCCGCGGAAAACGCGGAAATAATAAAAGCCGTTCTTTCGGGCAGGGAGACAGGGGCCAGGCGCGATGCCGCGGTACTGAGCGCCGCTGCCGCGCTTTTCGTCTCCGGGAGGACCGACGCATGGAGCGAGGCGATATCTGTCGCCTCTGAGTCCGTCGGCAGCGGAGCTGCCACACAGAAACTTGAAGAACTTGTGGAGTTCACGAACAGCTTCGTCTTGCCGCCTGGCAGCCTGTCGGCCTTTAGCTGACCGCTAACCCCGATTTTTCATGAAATAACGGGGCTAGCCGATAAAGCCTTAAAGTCAAATGAATGATATCCCATTTCGTTTTAAGCTATATTTTCGGCATGAAAATAAATATAACTCTTTTTATCTATCCCCAAATTATGGGGTATTGGGGTCACACCTGGGGTGTTAAAAACTAGCCGCTTTTTTTAAATTTTCTTCAAATTTCTTCAC
>CAZGYO010000333.1:0-3013 GCA_964530455.1 uncultured Victivallales bacterium | reverse complement strand
CTTTCACAGTATTGCGGACATCGAGAAGTCGAAAGAAGGAATAAAGGCTTTCGGGGAAAAATATCCCGACAGTGAAATGGCTTTGCAGATACCCGAGGCGCTGAAAAAGCTGGATGCTATCAAAAAGCGCAGGGTCGGCGAGGTCATGTCAAAACTAGAATGGGCTACGCAGGATTTCCTGCAGAATGCGGAATTCGCGAAGGCCGCTTCGACCTACAGGAATTACAGCGGTGACTTCGCCGACGCGACCCGAGAACTGAGGGATGCGGCGGCCAAAAAGCTGGACGTTAAAGCCGCGGAGGCCGGGGATGTCGCGAAGAAGGCGCTTGAGCTGGAGAACCGGAAAAGGGAGTTTCTGAATTCCGCGGCCGAGAACATCATCGCGGGCAGGATAAGTTCCGCCGCTAAAAATCTCGCCGAGTCCGAACACAAGGACGAATTTCCGGAACTCGTACAGATATTCGAGGATATTTTAAACGCGCAGAGTCACATTGCCGAGGGTATTGCCGCAGAGGCAGGCAAAGAACTTGTCCTTAATATTCGCGACAGACATACCGGAACCTATGCCCAGGTAAAGGGGAAAATACTTTCTGTAGAGGAAGGTATCATCAATATAGAGCAGCAGAAAGACAATATGACCCTGGCGACAAAAATCAGGATCTCCGACCTTACTCCGGAGGAAAAGCTGTCGCGTATGGGCTCCATGGGTGAATCGGCCAGGGCTGTTTTCACGGGCCTCTACGCCCTTAATAAATCCGACTACAAAACCGCCGGTCTCAACTTTACAAAGGCCGGGGCTTTGTCCGAACCACTTCTGGCAAAGTTGCGTGTCATCGAGGAAAAGGCGGCCGCCGAAAAGGCCGCAAGGATAGCCGCGAAGGCTGAGGAAAATGAAGAAGAACAGGTAAACGTGGAGGAAATAGAATTCGACAAGCTCGACGTGGATGTCCATATAGGCAGAGGAGCAAGGAAACACGATGCCACCTCATACGGGTCGAAGCACGAAACCCTGCTTGTCACAGTTACAGCCAAAAACCTGACCGGCGTCAAGCTACCCGCCGGGAAAGTGGTCTTCTACCTGATCGGAGAGGGACTGAAATATAAAAGGACATACCAGGTTATCGGGACATGGAGCATCGATTTGAAGGACCTTGAAAACCGCGAAGAGCGCAAGTTCGACGAACGGCATACCAGCGTCTACGACGACGCTATAATCAAGTACGGCCACAAATACTTCAGCTGGCTATACGTTGTTCTCAACGAAAAAGGCGAAATATCAAAAGCCAAAGCCAAGCACTCGCGCTTCGAAAACAATGCCGGCAAAATCATGAAGATGGAGGAAAAAAGCCAGTTTGACAGGGACGCGAACGTCCTCGAGATCGATCCCGGCGATCCGTACTGAGTCTGATTGCGCGAGACGCGGCGAGACGCGGGGTCACACTCCCGCTATTGACTAAGATTGAGTTTATTTTTATCTTTTTTAGGTGCTGAAAACCTCCTTCGTTCGGGACTCGCTCAGTCGGGGGAGTTGAGGCAGGGATTGAAAATCCGATGCGGTATGCTATATTTCCATACAACATAGATAGAAGGGGAACAGATAGATTGAACTACGCCTGTAACAGCATCAATTATCCGGGAACGGATCTCGTCCGCTGGATTGCCGCATTCATCACGTGCGTGGATGAACTCATCTGCGAATTCCGCAATTTTGTAACCACACTCATCACGCAACTTAAAACCTACACCTACGACGCTATTTTCCCTGCTCAACCCCGTCCCCGTTTGTCAGCATTATGGATATATAACTATGCCTACGACGCCACACTGGAAATCTTCCCCGAAACACAACTCCAGCCACAAATCGACATTCACAAATACACGTACGATGCCTCCGACCAGAACTCAAATTGTAAAAACCCCGGCCTGGTCTATTACAACTACCGATACTACTCCCCCGAACTCGGAAGGTGGACAAGCAGAGACCCGGTCGGGGTGATGGGAGGCGCGAACATCTATATGTTTGTCGCCAATTGCCCGCTTTGCTTCATTGATCCTCATGGCCTTGCCGCATGTTCATGGGCTGTTGGCTTGTGCTCTCGGAATGTTGCGGGAGTAGATGTGCCTCGAAGCGTTACCATCCGTGGCAGAAGATTCACGATCCCGAACTGGGTTAGAAATGCCGTGAATCGCGTTGTGCCTGATCACCACGATGTTCGCGTGGAAAGCTATTCGTCTAGCGATTGTACGGGTGCTGCCGAGGGTACGCTTACGCGAGGTTTTTTTGCCGACAGTTTCAATGATGCTATCTCTCATTATGCGGTCTCACTGATCCTATTTACTGGCAAAGATGGTTGGGTTAGCGGGCATGTTGGCAATTCTTCAGATCCCGGTCCATGTTCGATGACCTGTGTTGCCAAGGATCGTTACGATACCGTCAAGCAACGCATATCTTCATCAACTGCTTCTCGCTATCACCTTACTCGCTACAACTGCCAAACATGGGCTGCGGAACAGTTGAGGTGACAATGTACGATGGCCGTTCAATTTTGAAAGGAGTCTTCATTCTTGTGGCGGCTTTGTGGACGGTTGTAATCATCGTGAATGTTGTTCGCGACCTGTACCGTCCTGAGCGCAACTATTTCGGTGTCTTTTTCGCTATTCTTATTGCTCTCGCGCTTATTGTGCTTGGAAACGGAGTGCTCACTGGATTCTATTTCTTGCTGAAGCGAGTTTTGAAATAATGGATGCTGATCGTGCCATCGAAATCATACAGAGCCTTGCCGACGGCATCGACCCGAACAGGAGGAGCGCAATCCGGCAAAGATTAAGTAATAGATATTAGAAAATTTTTTTTGAGGCTAAAAAAGTCTCTTAAATCCTGAAAACGTCTCCTGAATCTGACTTTAAGCAATTCAGGCTCATTTTTACTTTAGCTGGGACGGGACTTGACATTGTAGTCGGATACTGTTAATTTTAACACTTAAAGCAGGCCGAAAAAACACAGGAAATCCTG
>CAZGYO010000332.1:0-3033 GCA_964530455.1 uncultured Victivallales bacterium | reverse complement strand
GGCGATTTTTCAATTTTATTGTCAAAAACATAAATATATTTACTTGTTATTCATTGTCGGCAGAAAAAGTCTGAGAAAATGCATCTCTTGCCGTTTTTAATGCAAAAATCGCATAGAAGTGTCATTTTTTAGTTGCTATTTGCGAATTCCACAAGCTTTTATGTGTTAATAAAAACTCCTTGTACCCAATGAGTTATGTGCAGGTTCTGAAAGTTTTGGCATATCCAAAACCTTTTCGAATATGCACTAATGAGCCAATTTACCACTGAGACTTTGGGCATCGACCAGGGAAAGATACGGGGATCCGTGAAATGAGAAATGCGAGAAAAAATTTCAGGCCGGGCGACATACCCCGTAAACCGGGGGTATACATTTTTCGAGACAGGTTCGGCAAGGTGATATATATAGGGAAAGCCGCGGATCTTCGCAAAAGGATGTCGCAGTATTTTCAGCCTTCACGAAAGACCTCCTCCGACCCACGTCTGCGTTCGATGATAAACAGCATCGCCGACTGGGAACTCATCGCCGTCCGCGATGAGTCCGAGTCTCTGCTGCTGGAGGCAAGGTTGATAAAGCAGTACGCGCCGAAATACAATGTGCTGCTGCGCGACGACAAGCGCTATCTTCTGATCAAGATCAATCCCCGTGAAAAATATCCGAAGATCAGACTCGCGCGGATAAGAAAAAATGACGGGCAGCTTTATTTC
This sequence comes from uncultured Victivallales bacterium, assembly GCA_964530455.1. Classification (GTDB taxonomy): domain Bacteria; phylum Verrucomicrobiota; class Lentisphaeria; order Victivallales; family CAZGYO01; genus CAZGYO01. The sequence continues at coordinate 2,326 of CAZGYO010000332.1, read as the reverse complement.
GGTCCGTTTCCGAGGGGCGGGGCGCTGCGCGAGACAGCGGAATTCCTGACCCGGTATTTCGGCCTGCGCTCTTGCAGCCCGGCGATGCCCGATGCCTCCACATATAAGCGGTGCCTGTCTGGAATCGTGCGCGACTGCTGCCGGCCATGCATAGGCGAAGTGTCCAGAGAGGAATATCTGGCCAGAGTGGATAATCTCATAGAGGTGCTTGAAGGGAAGCGTACCTTTGTCCTGGACGAACTTGAAGAAAAAATGCGTGAGTATTCCGAAAAGAAAAAATTCGAAAAAGCCGCGCTGATAAGGGACGTCCTCGCGAATATCGCGGACCTTTTCAGGAAAAACAAGCGCAATTTCCGTTTCGCCTCAATTCCCTCTGTTCCCGGACACGAATCGGTAAGGGCCCTGGCTCTCGCGTTAAAGATGAAACGGTTGCCGGAACGGATATCAGCGATGGACATCTCGAATATCGGCGGCGAGATGGCGGTAGGCTCGGTTGTGACCTTTGAAAATGGCAAGCCCGACAAAAGCGGCTACCGCAGGTACCACATAAAGACCGTCGACGGGAGCAATGATTTCGCCATGATGCAGGAACTGGCGCGCAGGTATGTTTCCAGGCTGATTGACGAACAGAAAACCCTGCCCGGGCTCCTCCTCGTTGACGGCGGGAAAGGGCAGCTTAACGCTGTTCTGCGGACACTTGTGGACCTCGGCTCCGGGCCCGCGGCCGTGGCGGGTCTCGCGAAGAAAAAAGAGGAGGTTTTCCTGCCGGGACGTCCTGAACCAGTGGTACTGGACAGACGCAGTCCTGCTCTTAAACTTCTGCAGGCGGTCCGTGACGAGTCGCACCGTTTTGCAGTCGGCTTCCATAGAAAACTCCGTGAACGAAGAATCCGGGAATCCGTCCTTGACGAGATCGAGGGCGTGGGCCCGGAAAGAAAAAAAAATATCCTCAAGGCCTTCGGCTCCCTTGCCAAACTGCGCGGCGCCACGCCGGAGCTAATTCGCCGGAAAGTCCCCGGCGTGGGCCCGGAACTGGCCAGGAAGATCGCCGCGCATATGACTGCTTGAGGAATACACTATGAAAGAACATCTCAAAAATTTCTTTTTTCCGAAGTTTACAAAGGGGTTTTTTATCCGTCTTGCGCTTACCGCCTTGCTCGTATATATCTTTTTCGCGCACATCTGTACTCCGACCTTGACCAGAGGCACAAGCATGGAGCCGAACTATCCGGACGGTTCGCTTGTAATGTGCTGGAAACTTCCCTTTATTATCAGGCCTGTCACGCGGGGAGATGTTGTTATGATCCGCCTTGCCGGACCACATGTCATGTATCTGAAGCGGGTAGTGGCCCTTGAGGGCGAAATCCTGGAGATAAGGGACGGAGTCGTCTATGTTGATGGAAATGCTCTCAATGAAGCATATGTTAAATACGAGTGTGACTGGAAGCTCGCGCCGAGAAAGGTGAAATCCGGGAACGTTTATCTGATAGGCGACAACAGAAGGATGCCGATCGAAAACCACGTGTTCGGCCAGACACCGGCCGCGCGGATCCAGGGAAAGGCGCTGTGGTAGCCCCGAGTTCTGATCAACCCGGATTTTTATATGAAAAGAATAATCCTCATTCTTGTCGTTTTCGCGGCAGTGTTTTTTGCCGCGTGGTATTTTCTGTTCGGGCCGGGTGAGGAGGACAGGATACGCAGACAATTCGATAAGCTGGCGAAGACGGTTTCTAAAGAGTCCGGCGAAAGCGCCCTTGTTATTGCCGTGCGGAACGAGAGGTTAAGCGCGCTTTTCGACGACTCGTGCACGGTAATCGTCCCGGAAACCCCTTTTTCAGGCGACTATTCTCCGCTGGAGATCAGCAGCAAGACCATTCGCGCGCGCACACGATTTAATAAAATCACGCTTGACTTCCATGACCTCAGCGTGGAGATCACCGACCCGCAGACGGCTTCCGCTACCCTCACTGTCTACTTCAAGGGTCTTTCGAAGCACGGCGAACTTATCGAGGAAGCACGCGAAGTGAACTGCAAGCTTGTAAAAAAGCAGGATACCTGGCTGTTCAGGGAATTTTCCGCTGTACAGGTTCTCGAAAAATAAGCTAAAAAAATTGTCTGATATTGTAAGCTATGATTTCTTCGCTCATTTCGGCTTTGGCATTTTCAATCCCAATCTTCTTCGGTCATTGTGTAGATTCCAGGGAATTTTTCACCGAGAGTCAATACTTCCTGGCAAAATTTGAACAGTTCAGTGTCGGAAGTTTCAATAAGCAGGTTGTTATTTAAGTTTTTCAGTGTATTTTCCATTATCGTAATTCTTGGGTTA
>CAZGYO010000331.1:437-3062 GCA_964530455.1 uncultured Victivallales bacterium | reverse complement strand
TTCCGAAGAGGAAAAGCAGGAACTGAAGGAGGCGCGGAAATACGCGAGAAAATACCTGGACGCACTCAAGCTGAGCAGGGAGAAAAGCAGGGCAAAAAATGGGAAGGTCCGTAGAACAAAGCTGGATCGGGAACACATCAAGCTGATTCTCAAGAAATTCAGAGAGTTCAGCGACAGGTTTCTCGAAAAAGACAGTTTCATCGGCTACCTGGCGTTCGAGATCGAGGTGCTGAACGACAGGCCCGGGGTCCGGGATAATACATTCTACCATGAACCCTTCGTGGGATCCGTCCTCCGGAACAACGTCCACTACGGCCAGCCGGCTATTCTGCGCCTACCCAAATCCGATAGGCTCCCGAAGGAAATGAAGATGGAGATCAAGGCGTTCGCCAGGTGGAACAAGGACTATCCCGCCCCGGAAGGAAAAAAGTAGCCCGAAAAACAAACAGACCGGACTAGAAATCATGGCATACAAGTCCGTCCCGCAACTTGGGCTCGAACCATGTTGATTTAGGCGGCATTACCTCGCCGGCGTCTGCTATATCCATGAGCTGGCGCAGCGTTGTCGGGTACATGGAGAAGGCGACGGCGCACTCGCCGGAATCGACTCTTCTCTCAAGTTCGGAAGTACCTCTTATACCGCCCACGAAATCTATTCTGCGGCTGGTGCGCGGATCGTCTATTCCAAGGAGCGGTAAAAGTATATAGTCCTGGAGCACGCTGACATCGAGACTCCCGGTCACGCCGAGTCCGGATATGTCGAAGCGCGGCTTCAGCTGATGCCAAAGTCCCTTGAGATACATGCAAAAAATCCCTGAACTGGATGGTTTCGGATCGTCAGTCGGCGAAACTTCGAATTTCTCAGAAATCCTCTTTTTCAGCTCCCCGGGGTCAAGACCGTTCAGGTCGAAGACCACCCGGTTGTATGGCAGAATCTTGAGCTGCGAGCCCGGAAAAGCGACTGCCAGAAAAAAATTGTAGTCTTCGGAACCGTCGTGTCCGGGATTATTTTCTGCGAGTTTCGCGGCAACTCTTGCGGCGGACGCGGCCCTGTGGTGCCCGTCGGCGATATAAAGTTCTGGAATCGAGTCGAAAACTCCGGAGAGTTCCGCGCTTGCAGCGGCGGGAATTCTCCAGAACTCGTGTCTGATGCCGTCCGGCGCCGTAAAGTCGAAAAGCGGCGATGAAGAAGCGATATCGGCACAGATCTGATCAATGCGCGTATTGTCTTTATAGGTGAGAAACACCGGCCCGGTATGGGAACGCAGCTCCAGAAGATGCCTTGTCCGGTCGTCCTCCTTGTCGCGGCGCGTCTTCTCGTGTTTCTTTATGATGTCTCTGCAGTAGTCATCCGCCGAGGCGGTTCCGGCTATACCTGTCTGCACGTGTCCGCCCATTGTGAGCCGGTAAAGGTAGAGATGGTTTTCCCTGTCCCTAACAAGCGGGGCATGCTTGCACAGGCGCCTGAAATTCGAAGATGCCTTCTGGTAGACTTCGTTGCTGTGGACATCAGTCCCAGGTGGAAGTTCTATTTCCGGACGGGATACGCGTAGAAAACTCAGGGCCTTGCCTTCGGCCAGAGCGGCCGCTTCTTCAGTGTTGAGGACATCGTACGGAGGGGCCGAGACCTCCGCGGCGTTATCTGCTCCGGGAAGAAGGCCGTTGAACGCTTTGAATACTGCCACCCTAATTCCTTTTTATCTGAAAATTTATAAACTGGCTCATAGGATTATTTCGCGCCAATACAGTAGAGCGCTTCTCCGCTTCTTATCAGGAGTTTATCGCCGCTGACTGCGGGAGTGGCGTTCCATACGCTATCGTCCCCCTTGATGAGATTGTGCGCGACAAGTTTGAATTTCGGCGAAGCGGAAACCACATATGTGCCATTATTTCGGCTCACGTAGTAAATATTTTTTCCTGCAAGCACGGCCGAAGCGTAGAATCCCGGCCTGCCATCGAGCTTTTGCTCGTAGACTATCTTTCCGGATGCCGCGTCGACGCAATAGGCTGTCTGTTTGTCGTCTTCGGTGAAATAAAGATGTCCGTCAAGAAGCACGGGGGAACACACGTTGGATCCCGCCTTGACTTTCCAAAGGACTTTTCCTTTCGCGTCGACAGCCAGGCCGTGAGCTTTGCGGGCGCCGATTATGTATGCGATACCGTCCCTGACAATCGGAGTCGGGCATATGTAGTCTTTCACACCTTCGGATTCCCAAGCTGCCGCGCCGCTTGCGGCGTCGAATGCCAGAACCTTGTTTTTCATGCTGACCAGAACAAGTGTTCCGTTTTCACCCTCCATAAGCGCGGGCGTGGACCAGGTCTGTTGCAGTCCGCCACTGCTCCAAACCGTCTTGCCGGTTTTCCGGTCAATTGCGATAATCTTGCCGGACTCAATGCAGGCGTTGATTATCAGCAGGTCTTTGAAGATCACAGGCGATGAGCCGCTGCCCCAGGCGTGGGTGCCGTTCCCGATATCGGCCTTCCAGAGTTCTTTGCCGTCATGGTCAAAGGCAAAGACTCCGCCGGCCCCGAACGAGACATATACCGCATCCGCGTCAATCGCGGGTGTAGCGGAAGCATATCCGTGATAGGCGAGCGGCCCGCCGTAGTCGCGACGGTCGTTCC
>CAZGYO010000331.1:0-427 GCA_964530455.1 uncultured Victivallales bacterium | reverse complement strand
CAGTTGATATTTTTATTCCAGAGCACCTTGCCGTCTTCAAGGTTTATGCATTGCAAATGGTGCTTTAGCAGTGATTTTGTCCCGTGATCGCTTGAATCACGGCCTTTTCTGCCGAGGAATACCTTTTTCGCATAGCCGCTGTAGGAGGTCAGATATATACGTCCCTTAAAAACTGCCGGACTCGAAGACCCCGGACCGGGAAGCTCGGTTTTCCAGGCAATATTCTTTTCAAGATCCCAGTCGGCGGGAGTATTCGCATTCGGATTCGAAGGAAATCCGGCCGGCCCCAGAAAGCGATCCCAGTCCTGCCCGGACGACACCAGAGAGAAAGCCGCGGAAAGCATTGCAATCAGGGAAAATCTCAAAATATTCATCACATGGCTCCTGTTTTACATGTTTTGTTATCTTGGTTCTTAATTGCTTTAAC
>CAZGYO010000330.1:0-3087 GCA_964530455.1 uncultured Victivallales bacterium | reverse complement strand
GAAAAGTTTTTCAAGCTGCAAAGCAACGACAGAAAACACTTTTCGAGCACCGTCTTTCTCATTTCTTCCAGAAATGAACTGATTTCGAATATGCACTGAACAAAGCTCATATCCCCCGCCTCTGCATGGCCACCATCTTTTCCAGTTCCACAGAGCTTATCTCCTTGTATCCGCAGGGTTCCATTGTCGAAGATGCCCTGCCACCCGAAAGCTTAGGCAAAGCCTTGCTGAATCCGAACATCTCTGAAAGCGGCACCTCGCTGTGAAGCCTCCGGCTCTCGCCGAGATTGTCGATCCCGTGAATAACCGCCCTTCTCGCCTGAAGGTAGCCGGTTATTTCGCCGACGGTGTTTTCGGGCGAGAGTATCTCCAGTTTGACCAGGGGTTCAAGCAGTCTGGTGCCCTTGTGTATTGCCTCGTTAAGCCCGTTCAGCACGGCCCCGGCCACGGCGCCTTCAGACGCCTTGTCGGGATCTGCGCTGATCCCGGTTATGCGTCCGCGAATATATATCAGGGGATACCCCCAGTTGCCGCCTGTCCGCAGACCGTTTTCCAGCGCCGACACGGCGGTCTCTATCCACGATTTCGGCGCATGCTTCCGCGTAATCTCACTTTCAACCTCTATCCCGGATTCCAGTCTGGGAACCGGTTCAAGTGAAAAGCTGACCTCGGCGCAAATTTCCTCCTCTCCGAGCATCCTGTCGAATACCCCGCGAATTTCGCAGGGCGAAACAATTGTCTCGCGGAACGCAACCTGCGGAATCCCGAAACGGGCGGGCACATTGAACTCGTGAAGTATCCTGTGACAACTGATCTCAAGATGCAGTTCGCCCATCCCCGAGAGAAGCTGCTGGCCGGTGGATTCATGCAATTCAACCCTGAGTGTCGGGTCCTCGCGGCAGATCGTCTCCAGGCACTTGTCCAGCCGTTCCCGATCCTTGCTGGACTTCGGTTCAACGGCAATCGACATCACCGGTTCCGGAAATGTTATTTTTTCAAGTACTACCGGGCGGTTCACCGCGCAGAGGGTGTCCCCGGTGACAAGATGTTCCGGAGCGATTATACCGACAATGTCGCCGGGCCCGGCTTTGTCGATCGCCTCCACGCTCCTCGCGTAGAGGCGGAGAAGTCTTTTCACACGAAACTTCTCACCCGTCCGCGAGTTCAGTATCGTGTCGTTCAACCTCAATGTCCCGCTGTACGTCCTCAGATAAACCAGATTCGACGTGCCGCTGCCCGCGACGACTTTGAAAGCCAGCGCGCAGAAATCGTCGTCATCGTGATGTATCTCCACGGTCTCTCCGCTCTTCTGTCTCGCGGCCGTATATGAATCTGTATCCTCCGGAGAGGGGAGAAAATCGACAATCGCGTTCAAAACGGGCTGCACTCCTATATTTTTCCTGGCCGAACCGGTAAAGACAGGAACACATTTGTTCTCGAAAACAACTCTGCGAATTTCGCGGCGCAGTTCGGCGGGGTCAATGCCGCCGCCTTCAAGGTAGGCCTCGGCTATACTGTCGGAATGGTCGGCAAGGTCTTCTATCATTTTCTCACGGGCGGATTCCGCTTCAGCCCTCAAATCCACGGGAATATCGGAGAACGATACTTCCGAACCGTCTTCCCCGCCGAAACTGAGCAGACGCATCTCCACAAGATCGACCACGCCGCTTAGTGAGGATTCAAACCCGAGCGGTATCTGCATGGGAAGCGCTGTCTTGCCGGGAAACTTTTCTTTTATCTCCCCCAAAACCCTCTGAAACGAGGCGCCTGTGCGGTCAAGCTTGTTTATAAAGGCCAGTTTGGGAACCTTGTACTGCTCGGACTGCCGCCATACCTTCTCGCTCTGCGCTTCAACACCCTCGACGCCGCTGAAAATCACCACGGCGCCGTCTATCACCCTCAGAGACCGTTCCACCTCCGCGGTAAAATCTATATGTCCGGGCGTGTCGATAAGGTGTACAAGAAAATCTTCACCCCGGCGGCGCCAGGGAAAAGACGCGGCCGCGGCTATTATGGTTATTCCGCGTTCCCGCTCCTCGTCCAGGTAGTCCATTACCGTGTTTCCACTGTCGACTTCTCCCACGCGGTGGGTCTTCCCGGAATAATAGAGCAGGCGCTCGGTCAGGGTTGTCTTGCCCGCGTCAATATGAGCTATTATCCCGATGTTCCGTATGGAAGACAGGGGTAAATCAGAATAATTGTCATCGTTATCGCCCATATTGTTCTTTAGCCACTTTGTACATATTCAGTGAACCACGTCGGGGTCGGGGCTGAGACACTCGAAGACTGTCCAGCACTGACCCCGAGCAAACGTGTACGCCACTTTTAAAACCCCGCGTGAACCGCGTTGGGGCAGCATAGATCAACCGGTCTTTGCTTTCCTGGCATTCTTGCCGTCGGTTAAAACCGCGCTCTTCCTCGTCAGAATCAGGGCCGAACGGGATTTCATGAAAACGAGTGAAAGAACAAACGTCAATATGAAAAGAATCAGTCCGATGCCAAGCGCGAGCTGAAGCCTGCTGTTCGAGAAATCAATGGTTTCAACAGCAAGAAGCGGCGTAATGACCGCCGCCAGAAGTACCGGGATGGAAACTATCACAGCCTTCGGAAAAGCCGATTTTGTCTCGACATCCACCGCGATCGCGTCTTCGCCGGCGAGCGCGGGCGCTGACCATGCGGGCACTTCGACAGACGCTGCTTCAGGAGCCCCAATGCCCCCTGCCGGGCGGCCCGCGGACGCGGGAGCGGATGCCTCGGTTCTCCCCGCGTCGGAAGCGGGTTTTTTCATTGTCGGCTTCTTCATCATCTTTGAACCCGGTCTCTTCTTTTTCACAGGGGCCTGAACACCGGGTTTTCCACTTGCCGCGGGCGCGGAAGGCGGCGCGGCCTGCTGCTGCGGCGGCTGAGGCGCTACCTGCGGAGGAGTGGGTCGAGGCGGCGGAGCGGCGGGAGCCTGTTGCGGAGCCTGTTGCGGAGCCTGTTGTGGAGCCTGTTGTGGAGCCTGTTGTGGAGCCTGTTGCGGAGCCTGTTGCGGAGCCTGTTGCGGAGCCTGTTGCGGAGCCTGTTGTGGAGCCTGTTGTGGAGCCT
>CAZGYO010000329.1:0-3092 GCA_964530455.1 uncultured Victivallales bacterium | reverse complement strand
GGTTAAACCGTCTTGTTTCGATGTTGACTAAGCTTGGACGACGGGATCATAACCGGCTGTACGGGGATTACGATTACGATATTTTTTAGTATTTTCCGTAAGTGCGCGCCGTCTCGACCATTGCGTGCAGGTTTTCATCCGGCGTGTCGCGTCCGCACTGGTCGCCTGTCGAAAGGATGAATCCTCCGCCTTCCGCCGCGTCGTCGATGGCCTTTCTGCTTGCGGCGGCTACGTTTTCGGCGGACCCTTTTAGCATTAGTTCCGTGGTGTGCAGATTGCCTTTGAGTATAATCTTGTCGCCGTAGAGCTTTTTGAGTTCGGCCAGGTTGCAGTCGCCCATGGGGGGGATTTCCAGCGGATCGATGAGGGTAAGGTCGGTCTCTTCGGCTGCCATTGCCACGAGTTCTTTTTCGGGCCCGCAGGAATGAACGTGTGTCGGGATTCCGAGATGCTTGGCGAGGGCAGTTGTCTTTTTGAGGATCGGCAGCACGATCTCCCGCCAGTCGTCCGGAGTTGTGAACATCAGACTGCCGGAACCGCCACAAAGCAGGAAATCGGGTTGTGGGTCGAGTTTGGCGACCAAATCCATGCGTCGTTCCACATTCTCCATCATAAGGCGCGCCCGTTTACGCGTCCCTTCCGGATTGTCGTAGTGCGCGTAGACGGCCTCTGTATCGGGGATAAGGCAGGTTGACATTCCGCTCGGCAGTCCCAGTACGCCCTGGTCTCCGAGTTCTTTCCTGATAAGCTTCCAGAGATCTAAGCCCTCGGGCCATTTCTTGACGCCAGTCAGCGGTTCCCAGTCCGACGGTGTTCCCGGGAGGCCGATGGTTTCCGGTTTGACATTAGTTGCCGGCGGATTGTCGGCGGTATAGACAAGTACGCTCGATGCCCAGTTTCCGGTGTCCAAATTGAATTCCTGCGTCACAAAACGCCCGTCGTCATATGTGTGTACGATGCGTTGCTCCATCGGAGACCGATGCCCTGTCACCGGGTCCACGCTGCCGAAATCGTACAGTTCGAACCCTCCGTCGATATCGAAGTATTTCAAAGCGTCGATATGCGCCTTCCATAGTGGCGGGTCCTGAAAAGCGTAGATATCCCAGAACGGCTTGCCGGTCAGCCTGCATGGAACCATGTTCGAGATATCGGGACAACACGGCACGCAGTCCGGTATTTCCTTTTTCAGTATTTTTAAAAGTCGTTCTCGGTTTGTCATGTACTCTTCCGGTTCAGGGTTTGAAAACGCCAGCATAAGAGTCAATAGTATTGCACTGATATTTTCTTTTTCAAACCCGGCGGAGAATTACCGAGGGGTTGTTTTAGGCGTGGATCCGTCAGGGTGATCCCCGTGCGGCATTGGCCCAATGAATTTTGGAATAATAGAGCCGATTTCAATACTCTCCGTTTTTATTGCTGTTTTTATGGCCAATGTCACGGATTCAGATTAGAATTTTTATTTCGCAGATGGAAGGACTGGCGCTTAATGAGAAAAAAAGGGTTTGACAACGGGAAGTATCTTGAAGAGCAGAGCAGGGCGATACTCGAAAGGGCCGAGAAGTTCGGCAATAAACTTTATATTGAGTTCGGTGGCAAGCTGATATTTGATTTCCATGCCTCGCGCGTCCTTCCAGGCTTTGATCCGAACGTCAAGATATCACTGTTGCAGCGCCTGAAAGACAAACTGGACATAGTGATTGCGATATACGCGGGGGATATTGAGCGGAAGAAGATGCGCGCCGATTTCGGGATTACATACGATATAGATATTCTCCGCCTGATCGACGACCTGCGTTTCTGGGGTCTGGACGTGAAAGCTGTTGTTGTGACCCGCTACGAGGAACAGCCCGTGGTTAAAGGTTTTATTCGCCGCCTTGAACGGCGCAGAATAAAGGTCTACACCCATCGGGCTATCAAAGGTTATCCGACGGATCTGGAGATGATCTGCAGCGGGAACGGCTACGGCGCCAACGAATACATAGAGACTGAACAGCCTGTAGTCGTGGTGACAGCTCCGGGCCCGGGCAGCGGGAAGCTGGCAACCTGCCTCAACCAGATATACCATGAATACCAGCGCGGGATACTCGCTGGATATGCCAAGTTCGAGACTTTTCCGATCTGGAACATTCCTCTGAAACATCCCGTAAACATAGCATATGAAGCCGCAACGGCCGATCTTCAGGACTACAACCAGGTTGACCCGTTTCATCTGGAGACCTACGGCGAGATTTCCATCAACTATAACAGGGACGTGGAAGTCTTTCCTGTTGTCAAACGAATTGTCAGCAAGATAATGGGGGATGACCAGGCATATAAGTCTCCGACGGACATGGGCGTCAACCGTGCGGGATTCGCGATCATTGATGACGACGTTTGCAGGGAGGCGGCCAGGCAGGAGATCATTCGGCGCTACTTTCGATACAACTGCGAATACCTTATGGGCCTCGCTGATAAAGCCACTGTACAGAGGGCAAAGCTGCTTATGGATGAGATTGGGGCATGCGAGACGGACAGGTCGGTTGTTGTTCCGGCGCGACAGGCGGCGGCAGATGCTGAAAAACAGGATGGCAAAGGCAACGAGGGAATATATTGCGCCGCGGCAGTCGAACTGCCTGGCGGCACTGTTGTAACAGGTAAAAACTCTCCTATGATGCACGCGGCTTCGAGTCTTATGCTGAACGCTGCGAAACAGCTGGCCGGGTTGCCGGACGAACTGTATCTGATAACCCCTGACATAGTCGAATCGGTGAGTTATCTTAAAAAGGATGTGCTGAACGCCAAGAGGCTCAGCTTGGACGTAGAGGAGACGCTGATAGCCCTGAGCGTGAGTTCCCCGTCGAACCCCTCCGCCAGGTTGGCGCTTGAGAAGCTGAACAATCTCAGGGGATGCGAGATGCACATAACTCATATTCCTACGCCTGGAGACGAGGCCGGGTTGCGTAAACTGGGTCTCTATCTCACAAGCGATGCCCAGTTCGCCAGCAAAACACTCTTCGAAACCGAATAGAGGGATCTGAAAATGCCTGAAAATACAGATATGAGCCAATTTCAAAACTCTCCGTGGCCGCGCGGCCTGCCATTTTGGATGCGAG
>CAZGYO010000328.1:0-3095 GCA_964530455.1 uncultured Victivallales bacterium | reverse complement strand
CCTCGCATCCAAAATGGCAGGCCGCGCGGCCACGGAGAGTTTTGAAACTGGCTCTCAAGAGTAATGTTGAATGCGGGTATGCGGTCCTTTATCCCTGAACTCGGCAGTGTTTCAAGGCGCCTTGTTATCCGAAGAGCGCCGATGCTGTATTTATAGGACGCGAAACCACATCCGAATACGCGTTCGTCCGCGGGTATATTGAGCAGGTCATGGACTTTTCCGCCGACCTTGAGCAGAGAACGGCAGGCGCGGCCTGTGACAAGGTCCGAGCCGTCGTGGTTCAGGCGTGCGAAACCGCGTTCGGTATGCATCAGTTGATAGCTCCCGCTCGCGTGGGCAAAGACGCTGAGACCGTAGTTTCCTATTATAAACCACGGGTCGGTCTCGCTCATGCCTTCGGGGGCGGGGGTTCCCGGGGGGTATAGCCATTTACCACGGTGAATAAGGCGGCACTGTGGAAGCCCGCATGCCCCGGATTCAAATACGACCATGCCCCGCGCTTCCCAGAGAAATTCAGGATTTTTACTTTTCATTTCAGCATCGCTTTTTCATGAAATAACGTGGTTAATCCTCGTCGGACTCGCTATGTGAAGGAAAAAGTTTTTCGAGCAGGGAGGCGAGATATGCGCGGATGCCTTTCTGCTGCTGCATTTCCTCGCGGAGGAATTCGGCGAGTTGCATGTCGTCATTGCTGATCTGGGTGTAGAACCAGTCGCGCATCATGTAGTTCATTTTCTGCATTGATTCGCCGTCATAACCATTTTCTTTTATTTCTCTACGCAAGATATCGAATTTTTTACGGAAGAAGTCATGTTTTGCCTTGTGCTCCGAGATCAGCGGATAGCCGGTATCTGCCATAATATCCTCTTCGGTGGAGAAGTGTTCTATAGTGTAGAGCCAGATATAGTTTATCAGTTCGTCGAGAAGGGGTTTTTCGGGGGGTTTTCCCTCGGCGCTGATTTCGTTCAGCCTGTTGGCGCGTCGGAAGTATTCCTTGTGCTGCAAGTCTATTACGTCTATGCCGGTGAACAGTTCTTCTGTCATTCTCAGGGGTGGAAGTTTCCCAATCATTTTTTTTTGCTTTCTATTTTCGAGCCAGTTTCAAAACTCCGCGTGGCCGCGCGGCCTGCCATTTTGGATGCGAGGCCACGCCGCTGCGGGAGCGGGCATACCTGCATGGTCTGTCTCGACTGCCTCGGCGTGGCATTCGCGCCAAAAGGGCCTGCCGCCCAAGGGGTTGGGTCGGAGGCACGGCATTCGCCACGGCGAAATGGCGGGCACAGACAGTTGATGGTATGCACCAGCCATTTCGTCGCACCGTCTGCCGCGCCTGCGCTACCAACGCGGTTCACGCGGAGTTTTAAAACTGGCTCTTTCTATTTCGGGACCGTCTGATATGCGGTCTCTGCATATCCCCAGTCCAGGAGTTTTCTGACGAATTCGTCGCGCGATTTCTGTGATGGAAACCCCGTGACGACTGCCACCATACGCTTTCCGCCACGTGAACAGCTTGCGGTTACGCAGAACCCGGCACGGCGTATGAAACCGGTTTTTATGCCGTTGACACCTTTGCACGTGTTTATAAGCCTGTTGTGGCTCCGCAACTGGAATGGTTTCGAGGTGTTCTGCCTGATATAGTCAAGCCATGTGGATGCCCATTTGACGGCCAGCGGGTATTCCATAAGTCTTTCCGCGAGGTATACAAGCGACTCGCAGCAACTGACATTATCTGAGCCCTTCTTTTCAGGAAGGCCGTGTGGATTGGTGAAACTGGTCGAAAGCAGTCCCATCTGCCTTGCTTTCGCGTTCATTTTTTCCACGAAAAGCGCGGAATTTCCGTCGCCGATAAATTCGGCGACAAGCTGCGCGGAGTCGTTTGCGCTTACTATCATTATTGTCTTTAAAAGTTCTCCCAGCGTGAAGGTCTCCCTGACATCAAGGTAGACCTGGCTGCCGCCGATGTCCATGGCGCCTCTTGTTACCTGTACCGGGGTATGCAGGTCGATGCCGTTTTCCGGTTCTGCTACGGCTTCGAAAGCAAGAAGCGCGGTCATCATTTTTGTCATTGAGGCTATCGGGACAGCCTGGCGCGGTTTTTTCGCCCACAGGACTTTGCGCGTGTCGATGTTCGCGAGTATCCCGGTCCTGGCGTTTTTAGAGCCGGGCAGTCCGGGTATATCTCCGAAAAGAGCGCCGTGATACGTAAGGCGCGGAGCTATCCTGTATTTTTCCCTTTGCGTTTCCTTCGGGATATCCAGGGCTGAATTCTCGAGCGCGGGAACAAGCTCGGGTACAAGATCTTCCAGATCTTCCGGGCCGGCAACGGAATTGCCGCCGGAATCCGGATTCCCGTCCTTGAACACGAAGGCGTCGAACAGGATGAGAAATACAAAAAGAACGCCGAGAAACAGAAAAAAAAGTATGAAGTTTTTCTTATTCATTTTTACTGATCATGCGGTTCAGCGCCGAAAACACCGCCCTGAGAGCCGCCTGGTCTATGTTGTTGTGCTGTCCGATCCCGTAAAAAAGGCTGCCGTCGTCAAGCCGTTTGAGCTGTATATATGAGACCGCGACGGCGTCCGCGGACGTTCCAAGGGACTGTTCGGAGAAATCCTCAAGCGTGAAATCCGGCACATCGCCGTGCTGCTGAAGAGCGTGAACCGCGGCTGATATAGGGCCGTTTCCTTTTCCCTGAAAGACTTCTTCTTTCCCGCGGATTTCGCAGAAAAGTTCTCCGCGTGTTATGTCTTCGTCCCCGTTCTGAATGTGCCTGAATTTTCGGAAGACAAAAGGACCCTCTACATTGATGAACTTGTCGGAAAAAGCCTTGAACAGTTGTTCGGAACTGACTTCCGATCCTGTCTTGTCCGCGATCTCCTGGACAACGAGCCCGATCTCAGGCTGCATCGCCCTGGGCGGGCGATATCCGAACTCTCGTTCCAGGATGAACACGGCTCCGCCTTTGCCCGACTGGCTGTTTATCCGTATGAGCTTTTCATATTTTCTGCCTATATCGGCCGGATTGATGTGGAGATAGGGAACCTTCCAGCCGGCATCGGGAATCTCATCCCCGAGCTGCTTGTCCATCCCCTTGC
>CAZGYO010000327.1:0-3119 GCA_964530455.1 uncultured Victivallales bacterium | reverse complement strand
AGATATCTTTTAAAGCATTTTTATCAAGTGTTTGTACTAAAATATTACATATTAACGTGGCCAGACCCCCGTTCTTCCAACAAACAAGCAAACTTCCCCAGACATTTAATGTCTCACTTAAACATATACTTTTTCAGCAATATGGCTCGTAATTAATGGACAATTCCATGATTTGGGTTAATATTCTTTGCTAATCGCGATTATTTTTGGGGCAACAGCGAGTTTTTTTATGAATGTTTTCGATTTCCGTGACAAAATCATCTCGGACTATGATCAATACATCGAGTCTTTTGTAAATATTAGTGATTCGGGGGTGGAGGAATATGTCCGGAGCGCCTTTGACAGCGGAAGTTTCTGGCCGGATCCCCTGATTCAGCTGAATCCCGCTTATGAAGCCGGAGAATCCATTGAAAAATTCGTGACAGATGGCGTCCTTAACGAGAAATGTCTGAATATATTCCGCAAAAACAAAAGCGAAACCGATGCCGGTTCATCTCTTCGCCTCTACCGCCATCAGGCTGAAGCCATCCATGCCGCTGCTGCGGGCAATAATTACGTTCTAACGACCGGCACGGGATCTGGCAAAAGCCTTTCTTATATAATTCCCATCGTTGACCATGTTTTGCGCAACGGATCAGGACGTGGCGTTCAGGCTATCATCATCTATCCCATGAATGCACTTGCCAACAGTCAGTTCGGAGAGTTGGAGAAGTTTCTGTGTTTTGGTTATCCCAAAGGGAAGCCGCCAGTTACCTTTCAGCGCTATACCGGACAGGAGTCGAAGGAATTGCGACAGGATATCGTCAATAATCCACCGGATATCATTTTGACCAACTATGTCATGCTGGAATTGATGCTTACCAGGGTTTTTGAGAAAAATCTTATCAAGGCTTCAAAAGGTCTCCGCTTTCTAGTTCTTGATGAACTGCATACTTACCGGGGGCGACAGGGAGCTGACGTTGCGCTACTCATCCGGCGCCTGAGGAATCGCCTGGACGCCGGAGAACTTCAGTGCGTGGGAACTTCTGCAACGATGGCCAGCGGAGGAACCTTTGCGGAACAGCAAAAAGAGGTGGCCAGGGTTGCCGCCAAACTTTTTGGAGCTTCTGTAGAAGAAGAAAATGTCATAGGTGAAACGCTGAGGCGCGCGACTGCATCGCAGAGTTTGGATGATTCTGATTTTATTAAAAGCCTTAAAACAAGAATTACAGATGGGCCACTTGGAGATGGGATTGCTTATGAGGAATTTGTTGCCGATCCTCTTTCCGTGTGGATTGAAACTACTTTCGGAATAGAGAAAGAGGAATCCGGTAGGCTGGTAAGAGTTATCCCGAAAGCAATTAACGGCCCTTCCGGGGCTGCAAAGCAATTATCTTCCTTAACTGGGTTAAGCGAAAATGACTGCGAACAGGCCGTAAAGAACGGTCTGCTTGCAGGATATCGTTCCGAGCCGGATCCGGAAACCGGGTTTAAGCCATTCGCTTTTAGGCTTCATCAATTTATCAGCCGCGCTGACACGGTTTACGCGACCTTGGAGAGCGAGGATGAACGCTACATGACGATAAATAAACAACAATTCAAACCGGGTAGCCGGCGGCACCGCCTGCTCCCCCTTGTTTTCTGCCGGGAGTGTGGCCAGGCATATTACTGTGTTCGAAAAGAAACTGACACAGGCAAGGGGCAGGCGGCATTTGTTGAGCGGGAGCTTCGTGACCGGATCTCGGAAGACAGCTCAGAGCCCGGCTTCCTGTATTTGAGCCGGGACTATCCATGGCCTGAAGAGGAAGCCGATTGTATTAATCGCGTGCCGGATGAATGGATTGAAGAATCAGGAAGTGGGCCGAGAATCCGTGCATATCGACGTAAGAACATGCCTCAAAAGTTCCATGTTAACACGGAAGGAATTGTCGCTGAAGATGGAGAATCCTGCGATTTCATCGGCACTCCATTTATGTTTTGCCTGAAGTGTGGTGTGGCATATGGGGCAAGGCAGTCTTCCGATTTTCCAAAGTTAGGAACATTGGGGACAGAAGGCCGCAGTATGGCCACGACAATTCTAAGCTTAACTTCAGTCCTGCATCTCATGAAGGAAGGATCTCTGGCAGAAAAGGCTCGGAAACTACTCAGCTTTTCCGACAACCGTCAGGATGCGTCGCTTCAGGCCGGCCATTTCAATGACTTTGTGGAAATCGGCATTCTTCGGTCGGCCATATACCGGGCGGCGCGTGATTCGGGTGCCAATGGTTTGCGTCATGATGAGATTGCTCAGAAGGTGTTCGAGGCTCTTAATCTGCCCATAGATATGTATGCCCAGGATCCGACTGTTCGTTTTGCAAACAGGGAAAATACTGACCGGGCCTTAAAGGATCTTCTTGGTTATCGCATTTATCGGGATCTACGTCGTGGTTGGCGGATTTCTTCCCCAAACCTTGAACAATGCGGCCTCCTCAAGATTGAATACCAATCGGTCAAAGAAATCGCCTCAGCAGAAGATCTCTGGGAAGGGAAATGTCAGTCCCTGGCAAATTCTTCTCCGGAAAACCGTGAAAAGATCATTAAAGTTCTTCTGGATTATATGCGCCGTGAACTCTGCATTTTTGTTGATGCATTGGAGAGTAATTACCAGGAGCGGATAAAACACCGCAGCAGCCAGCATCTGCTTCCTCCATGGTCTATTGATGAACAGGAAAAAATGCATTCGGCCGGCCATCTGATACCACGCTCCAGGAAAAGCGGAGACTACCAGGGATTCAGTTATCTTTCGGCCAGAGGAGGATTCGGCCAATACTTGCGGCGAATGGGTACATTTCAGGACAATTCATGCAGGCCTGCCAACTTAAAAGATACCGATAAGGTTATAAAGGAGCTTCTACAGGTTCTCAGCGACGGCGCGGGACTGCTCAAGCAGACAGATTTCGATGGAGATACAGCCTATCAATTGCCCGCCTCGGTAATGATATGGAAATCCGGTGACGGCAGCGAAGGTTTCCATGATCCGCTTCGAATGCCGAACATACCGGATAGCGGTATCAGGACCAACAATTTCTTCATTGACTTTTATAAGCTAAACTTTTCCCATTTTTTTCAGGGTAATTAAAAAGTCAAATTAAATTACAATG
>CAZGYO010000326.1:0-3120 GCA_964530455.1 uncultured Victivallales bacterium | reverse complement strand
GACGACATCTGTACCGCGCAGGACAGAAGGATCGGACGTATGATACGCGATTCCGGACGCGGCTGCGTCCTTGTCGCCAACAAGTGGGATCTCTGTTCGGAGAGCGGGCTCCGACAGAAAAACCTGGTCCCGCGGATAAGAAAGAAAATGCCTTTTATGAACTATGCGCCGATCGTTTTTACCTGCGCCCTCAGCGGTTACAATTTCGACGCGCTTATCGAATCATTACTCGATATCCGCGGCAGAATGAGCCAGCAAATACCAACATCCGTCATAAACAGGATACTCAAGGACGCCGGCTCGAAACACCCGCCGCCCGTCAGAAAAAACAGAAGCCTTAAAATTTTCTACGCCACCATGACCGCAAGCGCTCCCCCGACATTCCTCCTCTTTGTGAACAGCCCCGGGAACTGTCCGGAATCTTACCTGGCATACTTGCGCAACACGTTGCGAAATAGCCTCGACCTGGAAGGGCTTCCCGTCAGGATCGACCTGCGTGCGCGTTCGGGAAAAGGGCGCGGGAAATAAAACAGTAATAGAATTCTTAACCCGTATATTTCACGAAGCCAGTGTATTTTTATCAGCAGGGATTTGGCAATATGGATAATTTTGAAACTGGCTCAAAGAATAAATATTTCGAGGGCTTTAGAATATGAGAAATATAATCAATTTATTTGGTATAATGCTTTTGCTGTCTGGCTTTTCATCCTATTCGCAGGGAAAAGAAGACCAAAACAAATCGCGAGTGCTCATAGGCAATCATATCGACCGCGATTCGCATATTATCGCGGAGGTGGAGGTTAATGCCATTTATATTGTCAGGCAGCCAAGAAAGACCATTCCTCGTGGAGATGAATCTTTCGATTTCTACCCTAAAATTGATTATGGATATGTTTTTGAATTAAAACTTCTGAAAATACTACAACTTGCCAAGGAACAGGATAAACTAGATAAGAATGATAGCGTGTATCTCTATTTACCCGAACACAGCAACCTAAGTATAAATAATCGTTTGTTTCAGCGTCTTTTACTTGCTGAAAAAAGAGTTGTGGTTGCAGGTAAGCTTATTGGTAAAGATGATATTGTTGTTAGAATGACAGTTCGAACTTCTCCTAATGGCTTAATCATGCGGGAAATAAATCTTGTTAACGGGATGTATGCTCCAGGGGAATTATCTATGGATTATAATGATGTTGTGAAAAAAAATAGTTTTATATCTTCTGGCGATGGTTTTGGAATAATATTCGAGGATGACGAGGAGGACTGGCGGAACCTTCTTGAAACAATCGAAGAATTAAAACTTCCGGCACTGCATCCCTCTGAAGAGAAGTGAAAAATCTTTCTTCACGTTGACCCTCGCCTGAAAAAAGCAGTTGCCGCAGCGTGCCGTGGCTTTTCATTCAGATATATAGGCGTTTTCACTGTGCATTTCCGCGTTACAAGGATATATTCAGTCTTCGACGCCGGCTTTATCGAACATCGAAACGGAATACAATATGGGCGGAGACGGAAAATTAGTTTACAGAGAACACTATCCGGCGGCATTGACTGTCGCCGGAAGCGACAGCGGCGGCGGAGCGGGAGTGCAGGCCGATTTGCGCACTTTCAACGCTTTCGGAGTCTACGCGTGTTCTGCTGTATGCGCCGTTACTTCACAGAACCCTTTTGAAGTCAGCCATATAGAGACTCTCTCCCCGGGCTCAGTGCGCTCGCAGCTCGAAGCGGTTCTTTCCGCATACGATATAAAGGCTGTGAAGACCGGGATGCTCGGGGACGGACGGATCGTGTCTGCTGTCTCTTCGGCGCTGGATAAGGCGGGTCTTGGAAATATCGTCGTTGATCCCGTGCTAAGCGCCACTTCCGGGGCTGAACTGTCCAATACAGGCGCCCTAAACGCCATGAGAGACGACCTGCTGCACAGAGCAGCCTGGATAACGCCGAATATCAGCGAGGCCGAACTGCTTTCCGGAACGGAAATATCGGATATGAACACAATGAATGAAGCCGCAAGGCGTATTGCGGAAAAGTGGAACAGTTCTATCCTTCTGAAAGGTGGGCATTCAGATGATCCGGACAAAGCAGTGGACATTGTTTTCCATAAAGCCCAGGCCTGGAAACTTATTTCCCCGCGCGTCGATTCGGGATACAGCCACGGCTCCGGATGTACTCTGTCCGCGGCGCTTGCGGCTTCCCTCGCTCTTGGATTCCCGTGGAAAGAGGCCCTCTGCGCCGCAAAGGCATTCGTCTACGGTTCACTGGTCGAATCGGTCTCCCCCGGTGACGGTTTCGAAGCAATGTATCCTCCATCCGAAAATTACCTGAACAAAATTCTACTGAGGAAGCTATGAATCTGCGGAAACTTCTATGCCCGGTTACTCGGAAAATATTTTCACTGCTGCTTCTGGCGGCCCTTGTCGCTGTTCCCGCGGCATTTGCCGCCGCCGGCACGGGACCTTCTTCACGGCGTTATATCAGATACACAAGCGCCTACGGCAAAACCTATGTCTATCTCAGGGATGTCGCAAGGTTCTACGGCATGAACCTTGTCCGAGGCGGGAATGGCTGCGAACTTCGCAGCCGCTACTCGAGAATAAAATTCACATACGACAGGAAAGAAGGTTTTTTGAACGGCGTCAAGGTGTACTACATGCTCGCGCCGGCCTTCATTTCCGGCGAACCGCTCATAAGTAAAAGCGATTTTCTGCTCTTTATCGATCCGGTGCTAAGAAAAAGCGCTGTTCCGGCGCGCAGGCTTAAGGTGATTATGATAGATCCCGGCCACGGCGGGCGCGACGAAGGCGCGCGGGGCACCAAGCACAAGGAAAAGGATATCACTCTGCCGATGGCGTTCCAGTTGAGAGACCTGCTCGTAAAAAAAGGATACAGAGTCATTCTTACGCGGGATAGTGACAGGACCATGGCACTCTCCGAACGCACTGAACTCGCGGCAAAACTCCGGCCGGACCTTTTTATCTCGCTGCACTGCAATTCGGCAGACGCCTCTGTCCGGGGGGCGGAGACATTCTGCCTGCCGCCGGCCGGGACGCCGCCCACCTACAACAACAAGGCTTCGAAAAAGTAAAAGGGCAACAATTTCGACAGCTCAAACAGTAAACTCGC
>CAZGYO010000325.1:0-3126 GCA_964530455.1 uncultured Victivallales bacterium | reverse complement strand
CTCGGAAAACCGCTGAACTTCACCCTCGCGCGAGTGTTTCTCGCGGCCAGTTGCGACTTTATAGGCCTGAGTGGCCGCTGCGTACCGAACTCGTCGTTAATATAGAGCCTGATATATCCTTTTTCTGCCTGAAGCAGAAGCCAGGTGTTGCGTCTCTGTTTCTGGCGGAACCCGCCGAGCGCCCGCTTATCTTTTTCGGCGCCATTGACAGTGTGTTTGAGTTCGCTGTCGGTGAATTCCAGCTTCTCGGACGACTTTGCGCCCTTTGTCTCTGCCAGCTCTATCCCGAAACGTTCGCTGCCGGTCATCTCGAACTCCAGAAGAAGCTGTAGCGGAAGATTGAAACTTCTGCGCGATTCGAGGATTCCGTCGGACTCCTTCCTCCTGTCGCTGATAATGAGATACGAGTAGTAGCCGCCGCCATGGCTCTGCCACCCTTTCACTTCCCAATCGGACAAGGCCAGTTTCCAGGCCTGGTTGTGATTGAAGTCGTAGTGACGGTCAGGATATACAACGCCCTCAATGTTGTCGAAAAAGACCGTTCCGTTTTTCAGTGACAGGGCGGGTTTCAACACGGTCCGGGCTGCCAGACCCGCATACCCTCCGAGTTTTGTCCCGTTTACATGGCAATCGAGCCGTGAATCACGTTTTCTCAGCTCCATTAGGTTCCAGTCGCCCTCTTTAAGTAGCGCGGAGGGGGCGGATTGCGTTTTCAGCCGTTCGGCGGATTTGAGTTTTCCCGATTCTGTTTTAAGGAGGAAGGCGTAAGTTTTCTCGAAACTTCGATTCTGCTCCAACTCACGCGCGATGATACCCGCTTCTTCTGCGTCCCCCATGAAGCTGACGGAAAAATCAAAGTCGCCCACCATGTTCATCCCGCTCCATAGCCGGTCTGTCCCGTCTTTGTCCATGGACTGCGCAACTATATATCCCGGCCCCTTGCCGAGACCATTCTTCTCGCGGAATATACCCGATCGAAGATCAAGCCACTGAAAATCAAGAACTCGCGCCTTTTTCGCGAGTTCCGCGCCGTCGCCGGAAAGCATCTGCTCTATCTCACGCAGGTCATTTTCAATCCTCCTTCCCGAATAGTCGCCCGGATGAAACCCGCCCGTCGCCCCGAGAGAGTCCATTACCGAACTCATTATACGCACGCCTCTGGCCTTCGGATGGAATGCCAGCACATCCTCGTCTTCACTCGCATCTCCGGAATGCAGCACAGGCGTCCCGCCTGTGATTTCCCCCTTCTCCCCGAATCCCCGTATCTCGAGGTCGTCGTACAGGAACGCCGCCCGCTGGTTGCGCTTGTCCGCCATCTCCATGCCCTTCGCCCTCAACAGGCACTCCCCGGCGCCGAAACGACCGTCCTCGCCCTCGAGTATGCGCCTCCCGCCCCAGTAGACACCGAACTTGTTTCCGTGGACGTTTATCGTCAGCCTCTTTCCGTCTCCGCCGAGCTCGATCTTACTTTCATCAAGCACGGTTTCTGTGCCGTTCGACATCCGGACCAGGCGTTGCCGGTTTTTCCCGAGCGAGACCCAGTAGTAATTGTGCTGGTCCCGATACCTGAAACCCGGCCCGGACTCGCCCTTCTCGTGGGGCTTGACTATCATCGTCATCTGGTAATCCCGCCACCAGGGTTTTCCGACAATGCAAAGTCCATCGGGCTCGATTGACCTGAACCCGCCTTTCACATCCCACTCACCCGACACCACCTCGAAAGGATACTGTCCGAAATTGGCATAGTTGCACATCCCCAGGTAAACGGGTTCGATTTCTGACAGACGGATATCCGCGACTTCCGCGCCGCGGTTGACATCCAACCCGAAATGCCCGCCGGGCCGTGAAGGGAGTTCTCTGCCGAATACCTCTCTGCCATCAAGAAGAAGCGCGGCTCCGTTCTCTTCCCGGATAAACTCCAACTTGCCGCAACCGTCACCGGTATCAATGACTATGGGTTCGGATTCGACCGCCAGATTGCCATCCGCAATCTCCCGATAAACCAACCTTCCTCTCAGCGCTTCAATACGCCTGTGGCTTTCCGCGTCAATCCAGTCGAAGAAAACTATGAACTCCGAACAACCATTCAGTTCGGCAGTGGCGTAGTACGGCCTGTCCGTCTCAATTGCGCAGTTCGCAAGCGGCCTCACCCTGGCCGTTTGCTTCTTGAAAATATGGGAGCGGCCTCCCGGCTGCACCGCTTCAGAGTCACTGGCAGAGACGGGCAATGAAAAGGCCCAGCCGCCTTCGGTCAATCTCACGCCCCCTGTCCCTACCAACGTCCATCTCCCCGTGCCCGATGGTCGATATTCCAGATCGCCGGTCAGACACAGCGTGTCAATCGCGCTTCCGTCATCGTGGTTCTTCAGTTCCAGCACGTATTCCCCCGGATAAAGCTGGTACATCTGCCTACCGTACCAGTGCCATACATCGAAGGTCCCGTCCTTGCCGTGCATGAAGTAGTCCCCCCCCTGAGTGAAGCCCGGACGGTTCTCCGGCTTCACCTCGATCCCGGTGTCCGCCGCCTTGACGAACACGTCGAAACAGTTGCTGCAACCGTGGTCCCAGAGTACCCTCGACCACAAAACATACCTGCCGGACTCCTTTATCTCAAAAGGATATTCGGCGCGCCCCCTCCCGCAAGGCTCCTCCATCCATGTCGACCCGTTGTTCTCCCGTACCTGTACGAACTTGCCACCCGAACATAAGTCGCTGCGCGTTACCTCGAATGAAAGCTCTATCTCTTCAGCGTCCTCCGCCTCGAACCAAATATACACATTGTCTTCGCCTTCCCTCTCTCCGCTCTCCAATGCCACCAACGGTGGCTCCGCCACAATACCAGGCTCATCAAGAAGAACCGTGTAGTATTGGTAAACCCGGTATCCGATCAGGCCCAAACCGACAAGGACAATCAGAAACAACACCGACACAACCAGCTTCCGAACGGGAATACTATTATGCTTCCGAATCTCTTCACGATGTGACTGATTTTTACATCGGGCAGCCTCGAGGCCATCACGTTGCAAAGACTTATCTTCTCCCGGTGCAGACGGTACCGTTATCACCTCACCGCACCCCGGACACTCAATCTCATCTCCCGACATCCCGCCCTCGGCTTCCAGCCGC
>CAZGYO010000324.1:0-3151 GCA_964530455.1 uncultured Victivallales bacterium | reverse complement strand
GAATCTGAATATGCACGGCAAAGCCGTGCTCAGGACCGCCGTGGCTTTGTGAAATACACGGGCTAGTCGGAAGCCAGGAACGCTTCCGAATCGCCTGTGGGTGTTTTATCGTAGCGCACGAGCGCGGCGCGTGATTTCATATTTATTTCTATATTTTCTCCCGCCGGCGCGACTTCTGCTTCGCCGAGAACGGAGGTGAAGCTGAGCCCTTCCATGGAATCCGGCCAGCGCAGTTTTGTCTGTTTCTTATTTTCCTTTTCCTCCGTGCGTTTGAAAAAGAGGAGAATGCCGGTTCCGGTTTTGCGGTCGTGAAACTGCCAGGCGTCCCAGCCGAGGTGGCCGGTCGGTTGCGGGAACAGGCTCCAGTAGTCGCCGTCGCGAAGGTAGTGGCGGAGGTTTTTGTATACGCCGATGACGCGCGCGGTATCGGCGCGGTCGCGGTCGCTCCAGTTTCTGCAGGTGTGATGGAGTCCGAAAATGCTGCCGAACAGGTTCAGCAGGGCGTATTCGCGGGACTCATTTTCGTTTTTAGCCCTCGGCAGTTTAAGGATATTGACAAGGTAGGGTGTAGGCAGTATCCAGTTTATGTCGGTGCGCATATCGCGCAGGGGGTCGGCGTCCATTTTCTCCGCGTTGTTTATTCCGCCGAAATCGGCGAGTCTGAAATTGTGTATGCGCCGCAGCACTCCGAGGTTGAGCATACTGCCACCGCTGCCGCACCATTTAATCCAGACATCGGGATACATGCTGCGGAACTTGTCGTAAACCATATCGGAGCCGGTGTAGTGGCGCAGTTCCCTGAGTCCTTTGCGTCCTTCCTCCTCGTTCTCCTGCCAGTAGCGGAAACGCGGGCTGGTATTCATATCGTGCCAGATATGTTTTGCACCGAATTCGACTACGAATCGTTCGAGCAGTTCGAACATGCATTCGCGTCCAGCTTCAGTGCCCATATCGATTAATTCCAGGTTCCACGCCTTGTCGGCCGGGCCAGTGCAGTTATAGGGGAGCAGTGCGTCCTGCCATTGTGTCTGGGCGTCGGTGAAGACATTGAGGCGCGGGTCGTACCAGAGACCCTGGATAATCCCCCGTTCCGCCAGTCTGTTTACGAAGGGTTCGAAACCTTCGGGGAAACGTTCGGGGTCGGGTTCGTAGAGCCCGCACTGTTCCCACCATGCGTTGATCTGATACTTTTCGACGCTTTCGGTGCCCGGGTACATTTCCTGGAGTTCTTCAAGGCTGAACGGTGTTTTGGTTCCCATGGGTGGCCGGTACCATCCGGAAGCCCAGATAAACATTTCCATTCCGATTGAAGCGTAGAAATCGGCGGCTTTTACAAGTCCTTTTTGATCAAGGTCGGGTATTGCTCCGCCGATATGGTGCGCCGAGACGGGCGGCAGCGGTTTCTCGCCGTTTATTGTCGGCATGAAATCATCGCGAAGGATACGGCGCAGGTTCACGCATCCGTCGCCCACGGTTCCCCGGTAGGAACCGAGAGAAACGGGCGGAAGTTGAACTTCCTCTCCCTGGAGCATTTCGAAGTCGAGAACGGGGAGGGAGAAATTGAACCATGCCCTGCCGTTTTCGCTTCCGGCGGACATGCTCCATGAACCGGACCATTCGGGTCCGATCCAGATTCCGCCGTTTTCGTTATATAGGAACCATACGGGGAACAGAACGCACGAGGAGCGGCCGTCGAGATCTTGGCAGGCTATTTTTTCTCCGGAAAGTTTCCTGTCCCACATTTTCCAGAGCATGGGGGGGACGGTGAGCGTGCGCCATTTGCGTCCGTGCTCGTCTTTGTCCGGGGCGTATCCGCCTTCCCAGCCGCGCAGAGTCGTTGCGTCAAGTTTATCAAGGTCGAGAATTCTTACATTACTTATGCGTTTTCTCAGTGATTTTTTGGCGAGCAGCCTGACGCTGTATGTGAGGTATTCTCTTTCGGGATGGTACTCGGTTTCGATGACGGCGCTTACGGGTTCGTCTTTGACTCTGTATATGTAGTCACGGCAGTTTTCCCTGCGGCGTTTCCGGCGTTGGTGGCTTAATTCGAGTACGGCTGGTTTGGCATCAATCTCAAAACTGAAGGGGGCGATGCCGTTTTGGAGTCCTTGAAGGATTTCCTCTGAGTGAATCATTTTTACCTTTCTATGTAGAGCCAGTTTCAAAACTCTCCGTGGCCGTCTGCCGCGCCTGCGCTACCAACGCGGTTCACGCGGAGTTTTGAAATTGGCTCTATAGTCTTGGTTATTGTATTTCCGGAATGACGTTTTTTGCTTCGTCGCGTTGCGGCTCGTGTTCCTTGTATGCGCCGTAGAATACGGACATGCAGTCGAGCCATGTTGTGATACTTTCCATTTCTTCGGGGGATAGTTTTACCTTATCCTTATGGTTGCCGGTAGTCAGGATATGGTAGAGCGGGGCTTCGGTTGAGCCGACTTTACCGGGGATGGATCTTACGGGGTTCGTGCAGTTGCCCCATTCCTTGCCCTTGCGCCCGGCATAGCCGCCGGAACTCCCGCTGTAGCACCAGGCGTATGGTCCCAGATTGCGATATGCCAGTGTTTGCCATCCTCTGACTTTTCTGGAGAACTCGGGAGCTTTATCCTTATTTTTTTCGTGGCAGCCGACGCATTTCTTTTCGAGCAGCGGTTGTATAAGCTGGGTAAAGTTCAGCGGCCATGTCCCCTTGGGGCCTTTTACGGGGACGGACGGTTCCCGTTGCAGCGCGAACGGTTGCGAAGTTCGCGGAGGGTTAGATCTGTTTTTGGGTTCGTGGCAACCCTGGCAGGATACGATTTCTCCCGGCATCGCGTACATCGTTGAACGCATGCTCTGTATGGCAATTCCATTTTCATCGAGTGCCTGGAAGTAAACGGGTATTCTTGTAGGCATCTGGAAATACGCGCTGCCGTCGCTTTCTACGGGAACGGTGCCGATCACGCCCCGTGCGTTGACTTCCCCGTTGTAGCTGATCCCGGGCCAGGCTTTTTTCGGGGTGCTTTTAGGGAAGACCTGGACAATGCGAAGGGCTTTTATGTCGCGTCCCTCGGGCCAGGGCACCTCGGAATCGTAAACGTCCATCACGGCAACAGTCGTAAGATCTTTTTTATCCATATTGACAGGTTTTTCACCGGGAGGGAGCGCGGTGGCG
>CAZGYO010000323.1:0-3172 GCA_964530455.1 uncultured Victivallales bacterium | reverse complement strand
GAATGTAAAGTTTTCATGATTTCAGCGTTCAGCTGAAAACGGGAAAAGTTTACTTATAAGATCATCGCCGGAGATATTACGGGGCTTGAAGCTCGCGAACATACCGCGCAGGTTCCTAACGATATACGGCAGGAAAGGGAACAGGCTTTCCGGGACGGTTCCCTGAAGATTCTGTATTGCTCTCCTACGATGGAGCTGGGGGTTGATATATCCGAACTTAATGTTGTGAATATGCGCAATATCCCACCGACTCCGGCTAATTACGCCCAACGAAGCGGAAGAGCGGGAAGGAGCGGCCAACCTGCCTTAGTGTTTTCATATTGCTCAACCGGCAGTTCTCACGATCAATACTTCTTTAAGCGGCCGGAACAGATGGTTGCCGGTTCTGTTATGCCGCCTCGCCTGGATTTGACTAATGAAGACCTTGTCCGTTCGCATGTACAGGCAATATGGCTTGCGGAAACGGGTGTTGATCTGGGATCTTCCCTGAGGGATGTTCTCGATCTAAACGGAGATGAGCCATCACTCGAAATACTCGAAAGCATTCGAAATGATATCGACAGGGAGGCCTTTAAGCAGAAAGCCGGCGTCAGAGCGGTCGCGGTTTTAGAGACGATCATCGATGATCTTAATGATGCCGACTGGTATTCCGATGGCTGGCTGGAAGAAGTTCTTCTGCAAATAGACAGGACTTTAGATTCCGCGACAGACCGCTGGCGCGGACTTTATATGTCCGCTCTGCAGCAACAGAAGAATCAAAACAAGATTATTGCCGACGCATCACGTCCGCCGAGAGATAAAGAGCAGGCGAAAAAACTACGCCGTGAAGCTGAAGCACAACTTGACCTGTTGGTGCAGTCCAAGGATTTGGTTCAGTCTGATTTCTACAGTTATCGTTATTACGCGAGCGAAGGATTTCTGCCGGGATACAATTTTCCGCGTCTTCCGCTTTCGGCTTTCATTCCCGGACGAAGAAATTCGAGAAGGCAGAATGATGAGTTTTTGTCCCGGTCTCGCTTCCTCGCTATATCCGAGTTCGGGCCGAGAGCCATGGTTTATTACGAGGGTTCCCGCTATATCATCAACAAAGTCATTCTGCCGGTGGAGCCGGACGCCGAAAATCAGAATATATCTACCACTTCGATAAAACTGTGTCCGGCTTGTTCTTATGTCCATCGAGTCCGCGATAAAGGAGGAGCTGACCTGTGTGAGAATTGCGGCACGGAACTGCAAAGAACTTACAGTGGGCTTTTCCGCCTGCAGAATGTATCTACCAAACTGCGCGACCGTATTAATTGCGATGAAGAAGAGCGACTGCGATTCGGCTATGAACTTAAAACCGGATTACGCTATTCTGAGCGTAATGGCGTCGCATCAAAACGATCAGCGGCCATCACTTCCGGGGGAGAAGCTTTTGCCGGCATCACCTACGGGCATGCTGCCACTATTTGGCGTATTAATATGGGCTGGGCAAAAAGAGCAAATCAGAATAAACTCGGGTTTGTGCTTGATGCTGAGAGGGGATACTGGGCGAAAAACGAGCAGATGGCTGACGAAGATTCGGACGATCCCATGAGCCAGCGTCTGGTCAGGGTAGTCCCATATGTTGAGGATCGAAAAAACAGTCTGCTCTTTAGTCTCCCGGAACAAATAACTTCTCAAAACGAAAACACTAGACAGAGTCTCACCTATTCACTCCAGGCCGCGCTCAAGAACGCCATTCAGGTCAAATACCAACTGGAAGATAATGAATTAGCAGCCGAGCCGATCCCGGATCGTGATTCCCCGACCCACATTCTCTTTTATGAGTCCGCGGAAGGTGGTGCCGGAGTTCTAAGAAGACTGCTTGAAGATCGGGATTCTCTTCCGGAGGTGGCAAAGGAAGCACTGCGGATATGCCATTTCCTTCCCGAGACAGGTGAGGATTTGAAACATGCGCCGGGATCCGACGAAGATTGCGAGGCCGCCTGCTACTACTGCCTGATGAATTATTCCAACCAAAGAGACCACGACCGCCTGGATAGAAAAGCCATAAAAGAAATACTCGAGAACTTAGTTGACAGTACTGTTGAGCCCGACTATGTAGCCGTTCCGCGCGCAACACATCTTGACAAACTTCTCAATCAGGCAGACTCTGAACTGGAAAAGAAATGGCTCGGGAGCCTGGAAGAAAAAGGACTGCGCCTGCCGGATCAGGCGCAGCAGTATCTTGATAAGGCAAAAACCAAACCCGACTTTGTTTACCGGGGAAGCTATCAGGCAGTCGTCTATATTGACGGCCCGCCACACGATTACCCTCAACGCCAGGAACGGGATAAACAACAGGAAATCTTGCTGGAAGATGACGGATGGATCGTTATTCGCTTTCACCATCAGGATGACTGGGCAAAAATATTTGCGAAATATCCTTACATTTTCGGAACGCTATAAGGAAGAATAAATCATGTCTTTTGCAGTCGGGTCATTGGTGCGGGCGCGGGAACGGGAGTGGGTGGTCTTACC
Source organism: uncultured Victivallales bacterium (assembly GCA_964530455.1). Classification (GTDB taxonomy): domain Bacteria; phylum Verrucomicrobiota; class Lentisphaeria; order Victivallales; family CAZGYO01; genus CAZGYO01. The sequence continues at coordinate 670 of CAZGYO010000323.1, read as the reverse complement.
CGATTCATCGGAAGAAATGCTTGTTTTAAGACCGCTCGGAGGAACCGATGACGAAACTGCGGGGATATATCTTCCGCTGGAAAAGGTTGAACCCGCCAGCTTTGGCTTGCCCGGGACGGAGCATATCGGAGATTACCGATCATGCCGCCTGCTCAGGGATGCCATAAAGCTCGGATTTCGCTCCAGTTCGGGCCCGTTCCGTTCTTTTGCGAATATCGCAGTTGAACCCCGTCCTTATCAGCTTGTACCTTTACTTATGGCCTTGAAGCTGGATCCCGTAAGACTTCTGATTGCAGATGATGTCGGCATTGGGAAAACCATAGAAGCATTGCTTATTGCCAAGGAATTGATAGAACGCGGTGATGTGAAAAAAATGGCGGTTCTTTGCCCTCCGCACTTGGCGGAACAGTGGCAGGCAGAGATGGCCGAAAAATTCCATATCCATGCCGAACTTTATCTTTCCAGCACCGCTTCTCGCCTGGAGAAAAATTTAAGCTTCAGCGATTCCATTTTTGATTACTATCCCTATCTGATTATTTCTACTGATTTTATCAAGGCAGAGAGTCGTCGCAATGATTTTATTAATCGCATCTGTCCCGAATTGGTCATCGTGGATGAAGCTCACACATGCGCTTTCGGGATGGGTGGCCGCGGCGGAAGACACCAGCGC
>CAZGYO010000322.1:0-3184 GCA_964530455.1 uncultured Victivallales bacterium | reverse complement strand
GATATTTTTTAATTTTAACGGGCTAAGTGCTCCTTCGTGCTCTTCGTGGTGAAATGACAGGCACAGACAGTTGATGCGGATTCATCGAGAAATTTTCCCTTTTTTTAGTTTTTCGGCTTGATGCTAAAACGTTTTAGCTTTATATTATCCCCGAGCTGAAAAACGGAGAGTGCGATGTCATCAATAAGCGAAGTGGCAAAAAAGGCGGGGGTAAGCAACAGCACAGCCAGTTTCGTACTGAACGGCAAGGCCGGGCAGATGCGAATACGGGGTGAGACTGTCGAGCAGGTGCTTCTTGCCGCGGACACACTCAAATACACCGGAAACTACCATGCCCGGGCGCTACGCGGGAAATCCATGACGCTGGGAGTGCTTTCGCACCTGTCTCCCTACGACGTGATTGCTCCACAGATCATGAGCGGGATAAACACCCGGGCCCAGGAACACGGTTATGAAATACTGAACATAATGACCAAGGGGGCAAGTGACAACACCTTTGAAAAGGCCTTGCTCTACCTTGACCAGCGGCGTGTTGACGGGTTGATAGTATATGCGAGGAACGTGATGATCGACAAGCTGGTCAAAGAGGTACATGGCAGGAAACCTGTCGTCTATATATGGTACCATCCAGAAGAAGACGCCTTTCCGCTCATAAAACTCGATCCCGCCCCGGGAATCAAAGCTGCCATCGGACACCTGGCGGAGCTGGGGCACCGTAAAGCGCTTTTTCTGGGAATAAAGAACGACGGAAAAATACAGCTTACTGAACGGCTGGAGGCATCCAGGAAATACACGTCTGAAAACTCGATGGAGCAGGTTGAATATTTCATCGAGGTCGACACTTCGACCGACAATGGAACGGGAAACGTGTTCAGCCATTTCCATTCGGAACTGGCCGGCGACCTGTCCTTCATCGGAGACGCCACGGCGGTTCTCTGCTACAACGACGCAATGGCACTCGCCCTCAACCTGATCCTCGCGCAGAAAGGGATCGAAGTGCCCGGACAACTTTCAATTATCGGTTTTGACAATATCCAGGCACGCATGGCGATTCCGGCTCTGACAACGATAAGCCACATGTTTCCGGAATTCGGAAAAACTGCCGTAGAGACGGTTCTCGACATGATAGAATCCCCTGAAAATTGCGCGAAATTCGCAGACAGGACGATAAACATCGGCGCGAAACTCGTGGTAAGGGACAGCACCGGGACGGCGTCTCTAAAAAAATCAAAAGTTCATAAAGGAGCATAACCATGATAAGATTTCTCAAATCCGCTTTCCCGCTTATAGCTGGATGGTTTCCGATACTTTGCGCCGCGCAGTTGCAGTGGACCAGCATCGAAAACAACGGGAGGAACAGTTTTCTGCCGGCTAAAAACCTGCCGGACAAGCTGTCCGAGGAAAACATCCTTTGGCGCAGGGATATGCAGGCAAAATGGCATTTCGCAAGGCCGACAGTGACCGGAGACAGAATTATTCTCGGCACTCATATCAGCGCCGTAAGCGACCAGGCAATAAGGGAATCATGCACGAGAAAGGCCGTGGCTGTCATCTGCCTGGACGCCGGGACCGGAGAAATAATATGGGAACTGGGAATCGCCGACGGCGCGCCCACCGGCTACGGCATCTGCGCCTCGCCGACTGTCGAGGGCGACAGGGTCTATATCGCCGGGCCGCAGTCTATATATTGCCTCGACCTCAACGGACAGGCCGACGGTAACGACGGGCCGTTTGAAGATGAAATCAAACTGATGCTCAAAACCAACTGGAAGGGTGAAGTACAGGGCAAAGAAATAAACGAACTCAAACCGGAATACGGCGACGTGATATGGCGCCGCAACCTTAAAGAGCTGGGCGTGTCTCCTCACGACGCAAGTTCGGGTTCCGTTCTGATCGACGGTGACCTGCTCTGGGTTTCGACCAGCCATGCGTACGGGAAAAAACCGGCCCCCGCCAGGATGGACAAACCGGAAGACGCAAAAAAATATAAACACCACAAAGCTCCCAACGTTCTTGTTCTCGACAAGAAGACCGGCGAAGTCCTGGCACAAGACGATATGGACATAGAGCGAATATTCCACGGGCAATGGTGTTCCTTCTCAAAGGGAGAGCTTGACGGCAGAGATCTGTTTTTCTGGGGCGACGGTTTCGGAATACTCCACGCGTTCGAGCGGCCGCGCATTTCACGGGACGGGAAGATACAGATAATGGAACCTGTATGGTCTCTTGACTGCAACCCGAAAGACTACCGCTACGACGCCGAAGGCAGGGAAATCGGCTTCCCCACACACGGCAAAAACGAAAGACCCAAAAAGGCCATAGGGCCATGCCACATAATCGGAACCCCGGTCTTTCACGACAAGCTGCTCTACCTCGCCATAGGTCGCGACCGCGCGTACAGCGGAAAAAGCCATACCCCGGGCGAAGGTAACGGAAGGATACTCTGTATCGACCCATCAAAACCTGAAATACTATGGGACAACCGCGACCTGGGCCGCACACAGAGTACGCTGTCGATCTGGAACGGACTCATATACGTAGCGGACATGAGCCGGTACATGCACTGTTTCGACCAGTTGACCGGGGAAAAAATATGGGACTACGACCTGAAACAACTGGTCGAATGCCAGTCCCAGCTTCTAGCCGACAACAAGCTCTACGTCTCGAACAGAAAAGGTGAATTCTTCATCCTGCAGGCCGGAAACGAAGCCAAACTTCTCTCAGAATGCAGGCCGGGCGGCCATATTGCCACGCCGACCGCCGTGGACGGCATCCTATACCTCTGCACACAGAAAGATGTAACAGCATACAAGGGTACTACAGAACCCTGAATTTTTATATCATGAAAAGCAGAAAACATATCGTGAAAATTGCGGCCGCGCTCGCGCTGCTCCTGCCGCCCCTTTTAAAAGCGGCTCCCGGCAGCGGAGAAACTCCGGGCATAGTCGATAAGGCTCTCGGCGGCGCGATGAAGGATGTCGAAGAAATTATTTTCGCCGTCAGGGGCCCCGGAAGGGAATGGCATTTCTACGCCAATTTCGGGTACGTCTGCCAGTCTCCACAAAGCTGGAAATACGGAGGCGGACCCGGACAACTTTGGCGGCTGAACGTCCGGACAAAAGAACTCCGGGTAATTCTCGAAGACGCGAACGGCGCGATCCGGGACCCCGATGTCCACTACGAT
>CAZGYO010000321.1:0-3189 GCA_964530455.1 uncultured Victivallales bacterium | reverse complement strand
GTTTCAACCCACAAACAAACAATACAACAAAAGAGGATTACAGCCCATGAAAAAACTTATCATCATTGCCGCGCTGGCAGTGTCTTTTTTGACTTTCGCCCAGGATGACGCCGAAAAGACAAGTTTCGAGGAGGTATGCTCGAAACTGGACAGCGGAGGGGACTTTTATCTTTATCTCAGCGCGGAGAAAGGGATTAAAGCTTTTGAAAAACAGATCGGGATGATTCGAGAACTTATCGTTGCCGGCGACGATTACGAATCCGACAATGAACTCAGGGATATGGTGCGTCTGATAGACCTGGGACTGAGATTTTTCAGGCAGAGCGGCTTGAACGAGATCTCGGGGTTCGGCATGTCCTCCAGGAAGGAATCCGGGCTTTACACGAACAAGATTGTGGTTCACCATTATCCCGACGAGGCCAGCGGCAGTTTGTGGTCAGTTTTCGGGGAGAAGGCGCACAAGCTCGAAGGTCTCGGTTTTTTGCCGGAAGACACCGCGCTGGCCGGGTTTACCGAGATCAAAGCCGGCATGTTGTGGGAATGGATAAGTACCGAGATAGAGGTTTCCGGCATAGAGAAAGCGGTCGAGGGGCTGCGCGAGATGAAGTCTGAGCTTGCAGCCGACGGCATTGATATCGACAGTCTGTTAGCTTCGATAGATGGCGAGACGGGCCTTGTGATAACACTGGATCGCCAGGAGAAAACGATGGTCCCTTCCAAAGGGCAGGCGCTGCTAATCCCGCAACCGGGACTGCTTTTTGTGGCGAAAGTCAATGACAGTTCTGTTTTTGACCTTATACAGAGGAAAACGTTCAACATCGATCATCCGGAGAAATCGATAGCCCGCAGGGCGGACTCAGATGGCAGGAAAGTGCTTCTTTTCGTAATGGGTATTCCTATGATACCCGGGCCGGCGACGGTGGTGCAGACGGAAGACGGGTATCTGATGGCGGCTTCCAGCATGAAGATAATAGACAAGGCTCTGGCCGTTCGCGAGGGTAAAGCGGGCGGGCTGGTCTCCACCGATGAGTTCAGGGAATTGTCAAGGGGCATTCCGCTTGATGGCAATGGATTCAAATATGTGAGTTCTCGCATAGCCACGGAGTTTCTCGAAATCCAGAAAAAAACTTTCGAAAAGGAGAGCGGCAACCTGAACATGCGCCAGAAGGAGATTATCGAGCAGTTGTTCCGCGACAGCGGAGATGGTTTCAGGCTTTTCAGTGTCTCAAGTGTTCAGGAAGACGGTTTTGTGTACCACGGCAACTGCAGTCACAGCATCGCAAACATGTTTCTGATGCAGGGATTTGTGGGTTCACCCGCGATAATGGCCGGTATGCTGCTGCCCGCTCTCAGCGATGCGAGGACAAAGGCCCGCGAGATATCATGTGCGAGCAATCTGAAACAGATTGGGCTTGCTCTCAGGATGTATTCAATGGATCACGGCGAGAAGTTTCCCGTGGCGGACGGGGTGGCGGGCTTCGAGGTGCTCAGAAAACAGGGCTATCTTGAAAATGCCCAGATTTATATCTGTCCCCAGAGCGGAGACAAAGCGGCCACACCCCTTACCGAGAAGTCCGTGTCCTACGTTTATTTAGGCGGTTTCAGCGAAAGCGACAGCGTGGACATACCCCTGGCGTTTGACAAGCCGGGAAACCACAAGAGGTCTGTTAACGTGCTTTTTCTTGACGGGCATGTTCAAGGTTACCGCGGCAAGTTCGAGACTTGCGTTGACATAGTACGGAAAGTCTGCAAAGATCTTCCGGAAAAGGAACTCAGGCGACTTATGGACAAAGCGGACATGATGGACAATCTTCTTTCGGGCGGGGCCGATCCGGCGCTGCTGCCGGCGCCTCCTGACAAATGATCTGCATCTGCAACCGCGAAGGAGCGGTGTAAATCAGAATTGGCAGAACTCCACACTTGAGGAGACCGTTTTGCTTAAACCATTGCTGAAAATACTGAGAAGTATTTCCGAGATCATATCCCGGAACGACGACATAGACGTCCTGCTCTCGCGAATACCCAAGATCCTTGCGCGGGAACTTGATTGCGGAGTTTGTTCGGTATATGTATATGAAGAGGGGGGAGACGAACTTGTACTGGCCGGCACATGCGGGTTGAATCCGGATTCTATCGGGAAAGTGCGTCTGTCACCCGGGGAGGGGATAACCGGAATGTCTTTCAGGGAACGTGAAATCATAAACCTGGAAAATCCGCAGGAGGACAGCCGGTTCAAGTATATCAAGGGTATAGGCGAGGAGAAGTACAGATCCATTTTGTCGATGCCGCTTTCCGCAGGGGGCAGGTGCATGGGGGTTCTGAACCTGCAACGGGAGTCCAGCGAGAAGTTTCCCCCCGAAGAGATTGACCTGCTGCATTCGGTATGCACGCAGCTTGCCAATCTGATAGCCAACTACAGGATGCTTCAAAGCTTGTCCGATGCGAAGAGGTCTGCCGTCTCCGAAAACGGCGGCGCTCAGGCGGCAGCAGCCGGGCAGAAGATGTTTCGCGGCTTAGCCGCGAATCCTGGTGTTGCCGAAGGTCTTGCCGTGGTATTCGGATCGAACGATGAGTTAGAGAACATGACGCGCGTGGACGCCGACTCCGCTGAGCAGGAGATGGAACTGCTGGACAGGGCGCTTGAAGAGGCCAAGAAAGAGACAATGGAACTTGAGCAGCGCGCTGTTTCGCTCATATCCGAGGCGGACGCATCGATATTCGATGTACACCTTATGTTTCTCGAGGACAGGACTCTTATTGAAAAGCTGCGCGGCATACTGGAAAGCGAGAAATGCAAGCTGGAATATGGGATCAAGCTCATCTACCAAGACTACAAGAAGCGTTTCGACTTGCTGGACGACGAGATATTCAGGGAGAAGTCGGTGGACCTCAAAGACGTGCTGACCCGCGTCTTGAAGGTTGTCAGGGCGCTCAGGGGGGGGGGAGAGGAGAAAAGCTCTGGTATGCACCGTGCGGAATCCCAGATACTTGTAGCTACCGAACTTCTTCCTTCGGATCTTATGAAGCTTCCCATAGACAGGATAAAGGGGATCGTGTGCGAGAAAGGTGGTGTGACCGCGCACGTTGCGATACTTGCGAAGGCGCTGGAAATACCGGCGCTAATGGGGGTTGGAGGCATATCTTCTTTGGTTGATGACGGCGAACTGATAATGATAGACTGCCATTCGG